>NZ_BAAACW010000024.1:0-31525 GCF_039521845.1 Alkalibacterium iburiense | reverse complement strand
GTCAATTCAGCTGCTTGTTCTTTAGTCGGCTTTAATTTCACTTTGAGTACTTTAACACAGGACTTTGTCTGTTCTTTTTTCACTCGCTTCACCTCTATCACGAATACAAACGTGTGTTCTTTTTGTTAACTTTAGTATATCACTCCATCAACGGAAAGGCTAGAGAAATGTACACTTATTTTTAAAAGAAAAAGAAGACAAAACAATCAGACATTTATCTCAATGTACGCTCTCATCCCACGATTAAAACCGTGGGCTTTCACGCTTGATAGTTCTGTAAAAAGAGCGAATCTGAATTGTCAAATAAGTAAGCAATGATTCGATTTCTCTGAAATTTTTATGTCAATATAAATCATTGAAACTATACATTCTTTTTAAAAAAATATACTGCCGAGATTAAAGACAGTGCTTATTTTAGTCGTCAACTGATATTTGTTAAAACGGCAAATCGTCATCTGATGTAGTTTGTTGTGAATTCTTTTCTTCGTCAAGTAAACCTTGTTCTTCTGCTTCTTCCATAGTGATTCCATACGGGGCACCACCACTTGTATATCCCGCTATAAAGTAATACCCATAATATTCTTCTTCAGTCATCGTTTCAATTTCACTGTTTTTCTTTTTTCTTTTATTCTTTTTATATCCCAAAAATAGACACCCCCAAACTATAAGGAACTTCCTAATTATAGACAGTACCCCACTCTATACTAAATCTATTTTAAATGCTTCTTTTTGAACGTCAGTGTCATCGTACTCATTTTCCATAACAAAGTAATAAGTCTCGTAAGGATTATACTTTTCATTTAAAAGGACAAACTTTTCTGTAACGACACGTTCATCGCTGCTAGTCATTTCACTATCCGCAATCAAAACAACTTCGTTAGAAATTTTACGTCCTTGATCGTCTTCGAAGTAAAGTTTCAAACGCTTTTCCTTCTTCTGCTCTGAGACAGCTTCGAGCTGCAAGAAGTTTAGCCAAACCACATTGTTTGTGATGACTCGTGTTTGACTAACCAGACTGACTTCGACTTCTGGTATTTCATTTTTACTTCTATCCGTTTTTATGCGTAGTAAAGGAACCATCATTTCCTGTGGTAAATGGCCACCATGTACATATTGATATCCTCCACCTTGTAAGGCAAATCGGTTAAGTCCTCTTGGAACAGTGACATAGCCTGCCCTATCTAACCGTTCAGATAAAGTAAAGCTCAATCCACGACTCGCATCTTTTTCAGTTTCTGATAGGATGAAGCGTTTATTTTTAATCCACGCATCCATTTCACTATCCAGCTGTACTTTTGCACTAGTAGGTATTGGCGAACGAGTATAAAGGTACCCGTGATCGGCTGTAACCAAGAAAGAACTGATACTTAATTCATTAGTTAAACGATGCATGAGTTGTTTTATTTCAGAAATCGATTCCTTCGTAGCTGAAATGACTTCGTGCTCTGTTGGACGATTATCACCTATCGCGTCTACTTTGTTGTGATAAATATACACCACTTTTTTTCTGGAAAATGTTTCTCTCAATTCATTCATATTCATCTGATGGATACGCTCCGTATGAATCGCCAAGGATTCCGAGTGAGCTTTTTCTTTTAACAGAGCTTCCCTATTATCCAACCCTTTAGTCGATTGCCCATCCACTAGCACTTCTCCACTTTCTAACAACTGAATGGAGTCATGTGGGAGGAGATTAGCCATCCCAAGAGATGTAATAGAAGGCAACTCTGTCTGCATCCAATCCATTTCTCCATTGAAACGTGTCTCTTTCGTTAACTCTAAAAACAGTTCTTTCCCTGCTTCATAACGCAAGCCATCTGAAATGAAAACCACAATACGTCTGTCTTGAATCACATACGGTTTCACTTCTTCTTTAAAGAAAGACTGCTGAAGTTTTTGCGAATGGCTATTTAACTGATTCGCGTAATACCGATCCCATTTTTTTGTGAAAGATGGTAAAAATCGGTTCGTATACAGCCGTTCCATGTCATCTTTTAGAGTACTCGCACTCTCTTTGAACGCATCAGATAACTGATCCCAGTACGTATAGAGCTTTCTATAAGCTTGATCAATATGATAAGTAGAGTTAGCGTAATCCTCCCATATCTCTTCTGCTGTCGTCAGTTGAGAGAATCGTTCATCAAATTGATTCATATAGTGAGACAGTTTGATGCTCCAGCTAAGGAAATGATACACCGAACGGAAATGTGGATACCAGAATGTGTTCCTTCGCTTAGACAAGAGCGGCGACAACCGCTCATAATCGGTCGCTTGTAAACGAATAGCTTGAATGGTCTCTTCAATAAAGGCATAGTCAAAGTATTTAAAGGTCTCTAAACGAGCCAAATCGGTACTGGCTAAGTGTTGTATATGATCACCTAACTGAATGCGATCTTCCACGACAGTGGAGACGAAGGCATAACTGTCTTCTTTATTTTTCTTATTCATCCATTGATTGATGAAAACAACTACCGCATTGTTTTTTGGCAGTAAATACGATTGGAAGGCTTTGGGCGACTGTTCTTCTAATTCAGTACATAAGTAAGTAATAAAGACTTGTCGCATTAATTCTTCCACAGATAAAAAACCTGAATGACTAGTTGAAGGTCCGTAACCAAATAAGGTATCCATCAAGTCCCAAAACCGGTCTTCGTTTCCGAATTTAATAATGGCTTCCCATTTATCCGAATTATCCTCGGCAGCTTCTTCAAAGAGTTCAATTAAAACACTCATCCAGTTAGGTGAAGATGCTTTGGTTAAAGTAGCTAACACACTGTATTCCAGAGTTTCTTGATTTTGAAAAGGGGTCTGATGAAACAGACGAGTGAAGCGTGTGAGACGCTCTTTTGACCGGAAAAAGGTAGCATACTGATCAATCAAATCAATGAGCTCTTTATTATCCGACTCAATCCCTAGAGTTAAATAGAGCTGACTTTTCGCATCCACTTTTAACTCTTCACTATATAAGACCACATCAATCAAAGGATTATCACCTAAAGCCGGTCTATCCATTACAAAGTAGAGAAAAAGGTTCTCGTTAACTAATTCTTTTTCGATAACATAATTAGTATGGAAATAATTGGACGGAGTTACTTTTAAAACCTCACAGTTCCCACTTTCTTTACTCCATTCAGTAATGCTCTCTAAATAAGTTTCTTCTTCGTCATATAAATAAAGGATTTTACGCCTTTCTCCGTCTTTTAAAGGAGCAGAGAAAGCCTCTTCTATTCGTTTGATTACGTCACTGGTCATGTGTTCACCACCTTTATAGTTTTTCAAAGATATTTTGTTTAATTGGTTTCGGTGATTGGCTTGTTAGAACTTCATTGTCTTGGAATTTCTCATAATTGACCTTCACACCATCATCTAGATCTAATTCAATTTGCTTTCTGGCCACATGGTTAACTACCTCAGAATATCTCGCCAGTTCTTCCCTGTCTTTCATATGATTTTCGATGACTTTCTGTACACGGGCTTTTTGTTGGTCTGTACTTGTGTCATCATTTAGAATTTGTTCTTCATAACCGATCATATTTTCCAATACTTTACTTTCTTGTAAAATGTAATCGGTACGGAGTCGCCCAATGGTGTTCTTGTCGTAGCGATGCAAGTACATCAGACCTTTAAAGGCACCCCGTCTTCCACTAGTGAACTGCCAGTAAATCGGACGTTTTTGGTACGTGCGAACATGGTCTTTATAGAAGTCTTTTATAAAGTATTCGCGGATGCGTTCTCTGGAACTTTGATTGGCTTTTTTCTTTAAAGCTTCTGCAATAAATGAAAGATTTTCTTCTAATGATTCTTTTCCGTAAATAGTCTCTAGCAAATCTTCAACTTTTTTCACTATATCATCTTCAAAATACTGATCTTGAGTAATGGGGATTATATTATTTGCATCTGGTTGATAGGTCTCAAACAGACTGGCATCCCACTCTCCCCCAGCATAAGTCAAGCCTTTTTTATCTAAGGAATAACGACCAAACATTAACCCGACAAGATAGGATAAGAAACTTTTCACATCTCTTTCCTTATTTGCTTTTCGAACGGTTACATCTTTTTCTTCCACCTCAGGAGTCAATTCATCTTGAAGACCATAAATATCGATAAAGATACGATTCAGTTCTTCTTCATTTTCTTTAAGTTGGTAGAAACGCTCTTTGGCCACTTCTTCCCATTTATTAAAGCTGTCTTCAACCATTGAAGAATCATCTTTGTAAGTGAGAAATGGATGTTCTTCAAAATCCCAAGAGGTTTCAAACGAGTCCCAGTCAGATCTAGAGGATCTAATATTTTTCTCAACCAGTGGAACTATAGTAGTAATAATATTATTATCTCTCAAAACTGGAAAGTTCTGAAAATTTCCAACTTGGAGATTTAACGTTGGATTCATCATTTTAAAGATATAGTTTGATATGGGTGTACTTAATAATCCTAGTAAATATTTTAAATCAACACTACTTTCTGTAAATGCTGACATACCAGCAACATCAAATAAACTTCCTTCTTCTCTATATCTTATCGAAAATCCGCCACTTGTTATTAATGACCATGTAATTGATTCTCTAAAATAAAATTCTGTGTTTTGGGGTCTAGATCGTACTTTACCACGGTCATCTGTGAAATTCCTAATTTCAAATCCATCTTTTTCCCAATTAACAACATAGTCATAATTTCCATACCATTTTCTAAAAGCTCCACCTTTATTGTATGGGAACCATTTTAGCTTACTTTCTTTAGCCTCTTGTCTATTTCGCAGCGAATAACCTATCAAATTATTATTAATCTCGTACCACATTCTTATGAATCTATCATTATCTGCTGTCGCTAAACCTTGTTTAGGATCAGCAATATCACTTAGAGGTACACCTTTTGTAAAAGCATTGATAATCATATCAGAAGCCCAATACGCTATCGGACTTCCTGGGATTTTGCTAAAGTTATCGGAAGTAATTTCATTGTACCTATTTTCTTTTATTGGAAAAGTTAAAGGCTTATTATCCTGAATGTTTTCTAACTTCACATAATGGTACTTACCGCTGTAATTATCAATATGTTTTCTAAAGATAGTAGCTGCTGTACCAAATGCAATGCCCATAACCATGTTATCCATATGAGTCATTGAAACTATTGAATATTTTTTTAATAAACTCGTTCTAAACTTTTCATAAGATGATAAAAACATCCATGATTGCATGGTTACATTTGCAACAAAACCACTGGAAGATGTCATATTAAACATCTGCTTCATCATAACTGAGAACAAGTCACTTTTCTCATCTTTATAATTTTTATTTATATATTTTTTCAGCTTTGCGTCCATACCTCTGTTACCCATATAAGGTGGATTGGTCACGACTACCTCGTATTTCTTTGCTAGCAACTGATATTGTTCGATAAGTTCTTCAATTAAAGGAAACACATACTCAATGAGTTCATCGACAAAGATACTTATCCCAGAATCATTTCTGAAATAATCCATTTGTTCCTTTATGAGTTGAGTATCAATTTCAGGTACTTGAATAATAGAACCGTATAGTTTTGCATCAAAAAAGGTAGTGTATAAAGATTCTATAGCTTCTTGTACTCTGTCGTTATTTTTCGAGAATAACTGAAGCTGTTCTTTAGTAATAGAGTTACTTTCTTCTATGCTGTGAACATGAACAGAATAGTCTCGGTTAAATAAGCGACGATCGTATTCTCTTGCTTTCATTATTACAGCAAAAGTCGCTAGCTGGGCCGCACGTTTATCTATGTCCAGACCATAGAGATTATTCTCAAGTATTAACTGAGGTATTTCTCTTTCACGATACCCTCGAGATAAGTAAAGTTTATAAAATACTTCAAATGCGTACACCAATATATGTCCTGAACCACAGCTCGGATCAAAGAAAGAAATCTTTTCGACATTTAGATTTGGATCAGCTAAAGCTTCTATTTGCCTTCTCACTTCATCGGTTTGTTCAGCATCTTCCAGATAATAATCTAAAGTCTGTTTAAAGTCTTCGTCCGGATGTGACTCTAACCATAAACGGCCTAAGGAATTGTCTACCATATACTCTACAATCCATCTCGGAGTGAATAGTTGAGTTGCTGGACCGATTTCTTGCTTACCAATTTTTTTATTCTTTTTTAGATTGGCAAATACAGCGTCTTTTTGTTCCGAAATATAAAACTGATACAACCACCCAACAATTTCGACTTCTTTCCAGTCTTCTTCGTCAACCATAGTGACAATATCTCTTACAATACTGTTTTCGTTAAGTAAGTTGTTCGGTATAAGTAAGGCCAAATCATCTGTAATCGGATCAAAGACATTGGGTAATATCTCACCTAGTTTAATACTCTGCTTGATGAGTAAGTACTCGTAGAGTTGGTTTAGTTTGTTGCTGTCTTGTAAGTCATAAATGCGTTCTAAATCCATATCTAACTCATCCACTAGAGAGGTTGCATGCGTTAAGGCATCTGGCTCTACTTTCTGTGCATTTTCTGACGATAAGATGCGCATATGAATAGGTAAAAAGTCATTGACTTCCATATACCGCATGGCGACGAAGCGGTTAAACCAAGTATAAGCCGCTTCGTCCATAACGGTTTGATAGCCATCATGTGTAATTCTATTTTTCAAATGATTATATTGCTTTAATTCCCGTTCACCCATAACTGTGCCGTTTACGATTAAACCGTCTTGCAGTTCTTGTAAGGGTTGAATACCTTTTTCAGTGATTCCAAAAGTGTAAGCTTTCTGTTTAATAGCTTCTTCTAACTTGCGACGGGCAGTTACGGCAAACTTTTTTAATGCTGCTTTATTCATAATTAACTCCCTTACATAATTTGAATGACATCTGTCTCTTTTAATTCTTCCATCAATTTAGCTCTTACTGTTTCGACATATTCATCGACGTCTTCTTTTGTTTTTAATCGCGCAATTTTTCGTGGCAATAGATGCTCACGAGGTAAAATACTAATTTTATCTTCTTTCAATGGCTTTTGAGGTTCAATTTTTTCAGTACTTGATTCCGTTGACTCTGTTGAAGATACATTGTCTACCTTCTCAGGAGTCTTTCCGACCTCTGCTTTTTCTCTTTCCGCACTTTGTCTTTCCTCTTCTTGTCTTTTAAGAATAGCGGTTCTCGCATCATTAATACTTCTAAAGACGGATCGTTTGATTTCCGTACTTTCCTGCTCGAAAGATTTAAGCAGTTTGACCGTATTTGCTTGCTGTACTTTCTGCTCTAAATCATTCATTTTAAATAAATAAATATTGCGCTTAATACGGTCGTATTCTGGATAACCGTTAATCGTTTCTAACTCTGCTTCGATATCTTGTCTGTCTTGTTCGATCGCTTCTTTAATAGGATGAGCAACAACGTCCAGGACATGTCCCAACTCCATATTGAAACGGTCAATTAACTCGTCTAGATCTTTTATCTTACTATAAGGACGAGGCATCGAGAGTATTTCATCTATTTTACTCATGATAAAATCAATTTCTGGATTATTTAAATAGTTACGATCTTTTTCATATAGCTCTTTACGCTCTTGTGCCTTATTGTAAAGGTCTTTTTTATTATTGTGAGGAGAGAAGAAATCTTTCACATCTTCCAAATCTTCAAATAGCTCAATAAAGAGCTCTCCTTCTTTAGCAAAGTACTTTAAGAAATCAACGGATTCTTCTATTGAGAGTAAGCGATCCATCTCTTTTAGAGCTTCTCTTACTAAAGGACGATCCGGGTAAACCCCTCTTTCATAGTAAGAATAGATTCTTTCTAGGACTTTTTGTTCTTTACTGAATTGATCATGAATAGTTTGATAGATTTCCTCTTCTTTATCTCCTAAAGAAACGACTGAAAAGAGCTCTTTCGTATAGTCTCTGACTTTTCTTACTACAACAGGATCCAGCACTTCACGAATGGTTACAATAATTTTCTCCTGACTGCTTTGGCGTCTAATCGTTTGTAGGAAATCATGTTCTGTTGGAGACAGTTTGCGTCCATTAAGTGTAAAGGTCAGTTTTTCAGTTTTAATTAAGTGAATCAAGCTAGCAAAGATATCCAACTCTTTCCAGCCATAAGGTTCTTTCGTAAAACGACTGACAATGTCATGTAAGGTCAGCATACGATTTCGCTCATGTTGTCTATCTAAATAGGTCGCCATCTCTTTTGTAGCCATATGATTGTCATCTGTCAATTCTTCGAGTAATTCAATGTCTTGTGAGTAAATGACTTTCTCAATTGCTTCTCTGTCATAGTTTTTTTGAATATACGTGATTTTTGGATAGATTGTTTCGACTAAGACACGTAAGCCTTCTTCGATTCGTTTTATAGGGGTGCCACTCGCTTCAACTATAGAGCCATTGACATAGAGGGTCGCATCCTGAACGGCTTGTTCTAACTTTTGTGTAAAGACATCTTCTAGCTGCTTTCTCTCAGATCCTTTACGCACTAAAATCTCTTGAAGTAAAGGTGTTTTGGCTTGTCCACTTTGCGTTCTTAAGTACTGATTCACTCTTAGGAGATTACGTAAATCTGCAAAGTTTTCTCTTTCAGGTAACTGAATGAACACTTTTGATTCTTCGCGCTGAGATAAAGCCATAACTTCAGGCTCTTCAGTAAAATCTGAATAGACAGATAAGAAACGCAGGCCTAAATCTGTCGATGCGTTACGAATAGAACGGTCGTCTATCCATTGGGAAATATCGATTAAATACTCCATTTGTGGTTTGTCTTGAAAAGGACGATAAGAAAATCGTTTCAGTCCTAAGATATCATCCACTAGTCGTCTTCCAGCTTCAAAGACAATTTCAGAAGTAGGAATGTGAATGTTCCCAATTTCTCGGTTTACGTCCTGCTCTTCATTCGTTAAGAATAAATACGTGTTTCCAATTCGTTGAATAAGAAATTCCTGTTCAAGTTTATGAAGAGAGGCACCGACTCGTTTGCTCAAGTCAAGCGTGTCTTCATCAAGTGTGCTAATCATTAAGGTCGTTAGATTCTTAAGCGTTCCAGGCATTTCATCCACATAACGAATTAAAAAGAGTAGCTTTAATACAGAGACATCAAAGTCATTCAACGATTCGTTTTGTTCGGCTTTTATAATGGTGGAACGAACAGAGTGTTCTAAAGCCTGATCAATACTTTCATAGAAAGTATAAAATGGAATCAACGTATCTAAATTATTGTCTTTGTATTCAATCGTCGCTTGCTGAATAGATTCTAACAGGTTTCTTTCTCCATCTGATAAGTGCTTCCCTGAAGATCCGTGCTCTCTAATCCCTGTAAAGACTTTTTGAAGCAGGTTAAACTGATAAGGAATAAAAGGATACACTTTTGCAAAGTCATGACTGTCTCTATAAAAGCGCATAGTCGCTGCTTCTTCAAATTCCAACTTGTTTTTTAAAGCCACTTCATGATCGTCATATAGATTAGTTAAGGTCACAAAGGGTTCAGCTTTCTTCTCAAGCAAACGGATCTTAATGACTTCATCCGCATTCGCACTACTTAAGCTGACACGTGTATTAAAGCGTCCCTGAATTTTAGAAAAATCCGTTGAAGAGAGTTCTTCTCTTAAACTGTCAATTTCTTGTTGAGACGTCACAAGGACCCATACTTTTCCGTGACAGTATTTGCCTAAATCTTCTACAACTGTTTGTAAGTTAAGCATCAATTGTGTATTACCTGATACATACTGCCCGACTTCATCTGCCGCAAAGACCAATCTGAAATCATCCGGTTGCTGGTCGATATAGCGCTTGATGCGTTGGGCAAAACTGTCGACAGAAATACTGTAGTCTGTTTCTCCATTTTCCAGCCATTTGGTGGCACTGTCTTCTGAAATATCGGTAGCTTTTGCTAGTGCAGCGACTGTTTCATCGAAATTATAATAAAGCTCTTCTCTGCCCTCTCTCCAGCTTAACCCTGTTTCTTCTTCAAAATAATACTGGAACCGATCATAATGACCTCTGTTCACTATGGTTTCTTCAAGTTCAGCTAACCATGGAATACTGGCTGAAAAACCTCTCATTTCATTGAATACTTTATTGAAGACTTTAACGATGGCTGTTTTATTTTGTTTGCTGTCCGAATCAGCTTTCGAATCGATGTTGAATAACACCACTTCGCTCGGGTGTTGAGATACTTCTATCATCTTATTCAATAAATCTGGGTTATTATGTAATTTTTCTTTAAAGTAATCAACTGGTCGTTTGCCATCTATTTCAGTATCAGACTGTAATAAGTAAGATAATATTTTTAGAAAGTGAGATTTACCAGATCCAAAGAATCCGGCTATCCACACGCCCACTTTATCAGTCGGCTTATCAAACGCTCGAAGGTAGGATTGGTAAAAAGTTTCGAAGTGTTTATTTAATTCCTGAGTAACCACATATTCTTCCAGTTCTTGATGCATGCTTTCTTGGTCTTTTTGACCTATCTTAATAACCCCTTGAATATCACGGGTAATATCTTTTTTAAATAACTGTTCAATACGCATGAGAATCCCTCCATTAATTTTCAATTAGTTTAAAGGCTCGGTAATAATGATCATCTAAAAAACGAGAAAACAAGCGTAAACTACCATTTTCATACGTGCCTGGATAAAATAAGATGAGTGGTTTCTTCTCTACTACCGTTTGCAAGTTGTTTAAAACGGTATGCGATCGTACGATAGGATAGGCTTTCCCTACTCCAGTCAAGAAAATCATCGCTTCTTCATCCATATGCTCTTCAATGTATTTCACAATCCAGTCATTGTCTGTAGCCAGTTTCAATGCTTTTCTCATTTTGTCATATAAAAACTCACTGTCTTTTCTTTGTTCCATTTTAAAGTTTTTTTCCATATACCCCCGCTGCTCAAAAAAGTCCAAAACGATATCATATAAATCAAACACTTGGATTTTTATTTGAGGGTTTTCTTTTTCAATACTTTCTTTTATCATCGGTATAGATTCTCTTACGATTAATTCCTGCTCGGGCTTGTAGTCAAAAATATAAAAGCCCACTTCATTTCCTAGTCCTTTATTTAAAAGCAATTTAGGATCCGACAATTTTTCTTTCAGTTCATTTAATCGTATATTAATTGATCTCATTGCCTCATCTCCCCTAGAAGAACTTCCACGTAATGTGTTTCTCCATTTTCAATTAGATAGTTTCTAACAGAACTATCGATAAATATCTTGTGTAAATTAATTTTATTTTCATCTGGTACAGCCATTTCAGCGTCTACTAACGTTTTATGGTAAGCAGAAACTAGTAGTTCACGAGTCTTAAATTTCCACTTCGAAATCGTTTCATCCTGTTCTGCTTTCCGGTTAATAAAGGCAGCTGTTTCTGATCTACTTACCTGGTAATCTAAAATCAACCATTTATCCCAAACAACCTCACGCATCCATTCATAAAACAAGCGATCACGTTTGATAATGGCTAGTAATAACAGAACTTTACTTGTTTGAGTATCTTTTTGAACGAGTTGTTCCAATAAATAGTCGTCTAAAAAAGAAAGGCGCTTATTTATTTCACTGCAAAAGCGCTTTCTCCTATCTAGACTGTTTAACTGAAAGACATTGTCTTCAACTATTTTCTCTTTTATTTCTTCATCTGATAGCTCATTCAATTTCCACTCAGCTACTGTCTTTGATTCTTTATACAAAAAAGGACGTGTATTTAACGTTGTCGCATACTTTTTATTCATACCTATTCGCTCGCTTCTATAAGACTCTATTACTATAAGTATAACACTTTCTAACTAATGAATGAACCACGACTCAAGAAAAAGATCACTCCTTTGGAAGAAGTGATCTTAAAAGATTATAGCTTATCGTAATATGATGTTATCTTGTCTGCCATTTAATTTATTACTTATTATAAGTCGAATAACTCCTCAAAGTTAAATATGTTTAGTACCCTATGAGCTACTCTCCCTATGACATCTAAATCTACGCTTTCTTTATACTTAACTTCTCTATTTTCAGACATAAAATCTATACTCTTTAGATGAATAAAATTGACATAGCCTTTTGTTTTTAACTTTTCTGGTAGGGCAATTAATTGATCATGTTTCGTGCTGGTAATAGGGGCCACAACTATAAATCCAGTCTGCGCATTGAATGGTGTTCCGCTTAGTATGAGAGCTGGCCTGTGTTTATTAATCTCCCTTCCTGAAGTTGGATTGGAGTTAAACCACACGATATCACCCTGTTTGGGTAAATAATTATTTATCGTATACTTCATAATAACTCTCTGCCTAATGGATAGTCTTCTTCAATTTCATCTTCTACCCTTAAGTCAACTCCTCTTTCATATGCTTCATGAAAAATATTTTTCTCTTTTGGAATGTAGGTGAAGGCACCACCATCACCTTTGATAACGATATATTCTTCTCCTGCCTCAACATTTAAGCTTTTTGGAACAGTAACTGTAATGGCATTACCTTGCTTTCTCGTTTTTATTGTTCGCATATTGATAACCTCCGTATATTTATATATCTTTATCATACCACATAGTAATTACTCGGTAAATACTTTTGTGGTATAAAAAAATCAAGAAAGTCAATTTCTTAATAAAAATTTAATCCTTTCTCTACTACACTTTTCTCAGTTCATCAATAAAGGCCGGTCTGTGGGGGTAGGCTGCTTCCAATTCTTCAATAACAGGTTGTTTGTTTATGGCTTTAGTTTGAGTGCCGTACTGGCTAATAAGCTTACAGACTTTTTTATACTGCTTTCTGTTAGAGGCTTGTTTGGCTTTTTCTTTTATGATGGTTTCAAAAGCATCTTCGACTTCTTTAGGGTAAATGGGATATAGAAGTTCGGAAAATCGCGTGATGTAATACGGATTTTTCTGTACATAAGCCAGTAATTCTTCTGTGTCCTCTTCTTCGAGCATAATTTCAAGAAAGGCTTCTTCTGCTTTCCAACTGTTCGTCTGTTTAAAGCCTTCTTTTACTTTTTGATAAAGAGCGTCGTGGTCATCTTCCAATTTTTTCAGTTCGTCGTAATAGTCGTATTTTCCATTCATTAAAAACTCAAAGGCTAATACTTTCTGCTCTTTTACTTTGTTCATTTCTTTAAAGGCTTTATACCTGTACTCTTTCCAATTATCGAGTAGCCCCGGAAGTTTGCCATCTGTTTTTTCAGCTTCTTTAGTTTCTTTAAGCAACTTTTCAAATTGCTTTTCGTTTAGCAACCAGTCAAAGTATTTTTTCCGTATATCACTGTGATTTTTGTTTTCTTCAAGGAAGGCTTGATAGTCTACTTTTGATCGAGTTTTTTCGATGACTTGGCTCTTCAAAGATAGCCACTGGTTGATAGCGTAAGACCCGTAAGGTTTTGTCTTTTGAAGGCGGATGTGTTCGTCAATGAGGCTGATATAAAGTTCGTTGACTTTCGGCTCGCCTATAAAGCCAATAAAGGATTCGAGCAGTTCGACTTGTGTGTCTGGCCAATCTTCTAATGCGTTGCTATTGATAGTCGTTTTTACTTTTTTCATAATCGTTTGTTTGTCTTTTTCAGGAAGTGTTTTGTGTTCTTCTACTTTTTCTTTAATGGCCTGCAGGATTTCATATTGCAGGCTGGTGATGACTCCCCCGGAATCGTCTATATATTGTAGGGCCTTAATTGTTTCTTTGTAGAGAAAGAGATGTAAGTTTAGGGCTTCTATAAGTGACGGTAATTGGCTAATGCGATCGATATAATGACTCAGGTCGGTAGTGAAATCAAAGGATTGGTTGTAATGAATGAATTGGTCGGAACCTTTGTACTGGTTGATCGTGTCTTTAATGTCCTGCTTTATTTTTTGAGCTTGCTCTAAAGGATTACTCTCCAGTCTAAGCAGCAAGTCGGTTTCTAGTTCCGGATTCACTTCGGCTGCCTGGAGGATGTGATGAATTAACGTGTCTTTGTCGATGCTTTCTAATAAATCAGCCAACTTATTTTTAGACTGTGTGGGTTTATCTTCTTTTAGGGCATAATAAGCGGCCACTTGATGTTTGCAAATAGGACCGCCTGTGTATGGACACGTGCAGTCTGATGCTTTAATGGAGCCACTACTTGATAACTCAACGGTGACTTTGTAAGTGCTGGTTCCTAGGATAGTTAACGTATAGGTGTTCTCAGATATCGCTACTATTTTATCCACGTGCCCAGTGAGATAATAATCGATGCCTCTTTGTAGAATGACGGGATCAATTTTTTCTTCAAAATTATTTATATTCATGAGTAACCGCCTCCGATTTATTTAAGTTTACCATAGTTTTAGCTTTTTTAAATGCAGAATAATTTCGTGGTTTTTAAAATTTTTGGACAATATATATAGTAAGGAGGAATGAACTATGCAGATTTATACATCATCTTTACTCAATCTATACGAAGAACTGAACGCACGAAAGACTTTGTGCCCTAAAGACGCCCAAAAACTCTCTCAGCTAAGAAAAGGTCACATCGGTGAAAGTCAATGGCTTTCTCTGTTAAATAAAAGCAGCATCACTGAAGCTAAACTTCTAAATGGTTTGGTCTTAATCGTCAACGATCAAACATTGCAGATGGATACCCTTCTCATCAGGCCCGATGCCCTTTATTTATATGAGGTGAAAAATTATAAGGGAGTGTATTTAAATGGCACTGACACGATTACTAGTATTAACGGAAATGAATACGTGAACCCATTGCTTCAATTAAGTCGGACTAGTATTCAGCTCCGCCAATGGCTAAAATATAATCGATTTTCTATACCGGTTAAAGCCTTTGTTGTCTATATTAATTCGGATTTCACTTTATACAATGCTAATGAAACGGAGCCTGTTATTTTACCAACACAAATTAATGCTCATTTGAAGCAATTAAGCACTCACACTTTACCTTTAACAGATAAACACGACCGTTTATTTCAGATGTTGTGCAGTGCTCACCAAACGGAGGCTGCATTTCAAAGAAAGCTTCCGACATATACGTTTGAGGAATTAAAAAAATGTGTGAGTTGTCTTGAGTGTCACTCTTTAAGCATATGTTTAACAGAAAGAAAATACTATTGTCAGACATGCCATTCCGTAGGCCCCATTGCGAAGTTAGTTATTAAACAAGTAGAAGATTTTAGGCTTTTATTTCCAAGAAGTAGAATTACCACTGCTGTTATATATGACTGGTGTAATGGTCGTATTCCTAAGAAGCGTATTTGGACAGTCTTGAAGACTAATTTTATTAAAATGGGAAGTGGAAAAGGCACATACTATGAATAAGTGCATTTATATTCCAATTCAAATGGAATTTATCATCGAGTTGGAATCAAAAGAGATTTACTTTCCAATTCAAGCAAAACAGATGACCGAGATGGAAACAAACCTCATTTACATTCCAACTCAAGAAAAATTTATGACTGAGCTGGAATCAAAGCCGAAACTCCTTAAAAAAAGCATTAAAAAACGAGCCAGTGTGAGCTGACTCGTTAAGCATTTAATGTATAAAGTATAAATAACTGGCTATGAATAGGAAGAAGCCGGTCATGGAGGTAATAATCGCATTAAAGGTTAGTTCAATGTGTCCGATACGGTCTAAGAATCCTCCCTTTTTAATGATGCCGTTATATAACCCAAGGCCAGCAATCACCATTAAGAGATAAACTAAACCTTTTTCTAAATACTCTCCCGGTACAATCTCCACTTGGAAATTAAATAGGACATCTATTGTTGTTTGGCCGAAAACTCCGGTTACCAATATAAAAATTCCCATGATAAAAACAAGGATTTCTGACAGTAAGTCTTCTTTAGGCGGTTTATCTTCTTCTAATCGGCTATCTTCTCCAGTCAGAATAGTCGCAAATTTTAAGAAATACGTTATCGTACCCAAGTTGATGATGTTTAAACCATATTGAACAAGGGGTTGGTAACTGCCATAACTAATCATGTATTTAGAAATACTTCCGTTAAACAGTGGCGCGCCTGTGACACCCAGCAAACCAAACAATATGGCAAAACCTGTAATGGGCATGGTTTTTAACACCCCTCTAATTTGTCTGATGTCTCGAGTACCGTACTGGTGGTAGACTAATCCGGCAGCTAAGAATAAGGTGGATTTAAACAAAGCGTGACTGAATATATGGAATAACGCTCCCCAAAAGGCAATGTCTGAGTCCATCGTCAGTCCAATCATAATTAATCCAATTTGAGAAACCGTTGAGTAAGCTAGAATCATTTTAATGTCGTTTTGCCCTAACGCCATGATAAAGCCAAAGATGGACGTAATAAATCCTATAATGAAAAAGACTTCTTGTATATTTATGACGGGACTGTACATGTCTGTGAACCGTATAAATAGATAGACTCCGGTCTTGATAAACAGTCCAGAAAGAAGGGCTGAAACAACGGGAGGCGCACTAGGCGTTCCGTGTGCTTTAGGCAACCAGCTAAATAAGGGCACGACTGCCGTTTTTAAACTAAGTGTAGTCATCATGAATGCAAAGGGCAGAAACACAGCTGACGGACTTTCCAAGAAGGTTAAAGCTTCTCGTATCGCACGCATATCGAGTAAGCCAGTTGTTCTGTAAAGCATGCCAATTCCAAAAAGTAAAAAAGCTGTTCCAATGACGTTAACGAAAAAGTAAATCATTCCGTCATAAATCGCTTGTTTTTCTTTATTGATCATAATCAGTATCGATACGGTGACCGTTGATACTTCTAGTAAGACGTATAAATTAAATAAATCTGAACTCATGAATAAGCCGGAGATTAATCCCTGCAATACCATTAATAAGAACCCGAATTGAGTCGTAAAGTAATCTTTATGGAAAGCATATAAAATCATCATTAAAAAGATGATAGCTGTTAGTAAAATGAACATAGAAGCAATGGAGTCGGCCATTAAAGTGATAGCTATTCCTTCTGGTAAAGCCGACATGAAATTAAAGAGGGTATCCTCTGTTCGTACTTGAATAAATAGATATAAGGCATAGGCAAAGTGTAGTACCTGATAAGCTGTTAAGAACAACCGGGTATCTTTTTTAAAGAATAAAATACTGATGATGCCAGCCACTACCGGTCCAATGATAAGTAAAAAAAGCACTGTTTATCCCTTCTTTCTGTTGTGTGATAAAAAAATGGCAAGGAGGATTTAAGCTCTTTGTATTTTCTGTTCGACTAAAATCTGAACATATTTTACTACAAGCTTATAGCTCCTTGCCCTTCCTCTTTAAAGTATGAAACTTAAGTAGAGAAGTATAACAATTAAGTAACCTGTCATAGACGTTATAATTCCATTAAAGGTTAATTCCATGTGACCGATTCGTGTAATCAAGCCACCGTGTTTGATAATACCATTGTAAAAAGCAATTCCTGCAATAATCATCAAGACATACACGTAACCTTTGTCAATGTATTCTGATACATTAACATGCACTTCATAATTAAAGAAGAATTGAGTTAATCCTTCACCGAAAATCCCAGTTAATAGCGAAGTAATTCCCATTAATAATGAAGCAATTAAAGCATATGGATCTGATTTTGCTTTTCCTTCTTTTGGATTTTTGCCAAATAACATGGTTGCGTATTTAACAAAGGACATAGTCGTTCCTAAGTTCACAATGTTAAGTAAAATAGTCACCCAATAGTCATGTGTCCCGTGTGCAATCATATATTTAGAAATACTTCCATTAAAGAATGGAGCCCCTGTGATTCCCAAAATAGCAAAAGCAGTGGCAACAGCGACCCATGGCATGCGTCTGAATAATCCTCTAATGGTATAGACGTTACGAGTACCGTATTCGTCATAAATCATACCAGCTGTTAAGAACAGGGTCGATTTAAAGATGGCATGACTGAAGATGTGGTATACCGCACCCCAGAACGCCACTTCCGATGCCATGTTGATACCCATCATAATGAGCCCGACTTGGGATACTGTATGATAGGCTAAAATGAGTTTAATATCGCTTTGTCCTAATGCCATGACGAATCCGACAACGGCCGTTACGAATCCAATCCAGAAGAAAAAGACCTGCAGGTCAATGACCGCTGAATACATCTGCGTGAATCGAATGAAAAGATATACCCCACTCTTAATGTAGAGTCCGCTAAGAACGGCGGAAACGACTGGTGGCGCACTCGGTGTCCCGTGAGCTTTAGGCAGCCAGCTGAACAGTGGAGTGACAGCCGTTTTAAGAGAAACGGTGACCATCATCAATCCGAAAGGAATAAAAACAGCGCTTGGACTGTCCAACAATGACATGGCGTCAGTGAGTGCTCGAATATCGAGTAAACCGAACGTGCGATAAATCATTCCTGTTCCAAAGAGTAAGAAAGACGAGCCGATGACGTTAACGAAGAAATAAATCATCCCGTCATAAATGGCTTGTTTCTCTTTGCTGTACATAATCAGAATGGATACAACCACAGTCGATACTTCTAAGAAAATGAAAATATTAAATAAGTCGCTTGATAGGAATAAGCCCATCATCAATCCTTGAAGGACTAAGAATAAAAAGTAAAACTTCGCTTCAGCGTAACTTTCATTTGTGGTATAGAGTAAAAATGCAATATAAAACACAGCAGTGACTAATACTAAGAATATGGAAAGAGAATCAGCGTATAAACTCAGTGCTAACCTGTCTTCATATCCCCCAAAGTTCAATACTTGCGGGCCGTTATTTTTGACCAGCATGAACATGTAATACGCAAATCCTGTATAAAGGAGTTGGAAAATATAAATAATAGGCTTCATTATTTTGTGCTGGAGGATAACTGCAATAGCCCCCATTAAAATTGGTGCCAGAACCAAAATACCTAACACTAATGTTCACTTCCTTGCTGATTTCTCTGACGCGACCAGTGCGTAATGCCATGTTTCTGCTTGTAGTGCATAAACATCGTCAAGCCGATCGCGGTCACTCCAATACCGATGACTATGGCTGTAATCATCAAAGCCGAAGGAACAGGGTCCACAAAAGCTACTGAACGGTCTTGCCCAATAGGTGGAACAGTCCCCGGGGCATAGTTAATCGTGATATAAAACAGATAAATACCTGCTTCCATAATTGACATGCACATAATCGTTTTGACGATGGTTTTTTTCGTCATTAAACCATACAGACCGAGAAAGAATAACAGTATTCCGATAATCTCACCAGTGATAAAATTCAATGGTTTCATCTTCTTTCTATAAAATTATTTTAAAACCCTACCGTTCTAGTCAGCCTTTTCGTAGAATACGAAACGGTAGAATATAATACTTAAACCAGAAAATACTTTTAACCCAATAAGTGTATTCATGATAACCATGTATACCTGGTTGGATATAACCGTATTATCAGGTTGAATTTGCATAAAGACATATAAAACTGGTGTTAATACGATAAAGAAGAATAATATTTTTTCCAGTTTTTCAATTCTGTCTAGACTAATGTCAAAGTTTGGATAAACCAAGTATCTGGAGATTAAAGCAGTAGCTAAAATAGCTCCACCTTGGAAACCTCCACCTGGAGATACGTGTCCATTCAAAATAATATAGAGTCCGATTAGAACGACGAATGGATAAATAATCCCAACCATACGTGCCACTAATTCAGAGTTGTTTTTGTAGTACATATCGTCTTCTTCAAACTGATATTGTTCGGCGTGTTTGTTTGCCCATGAAACGTTAACGACCTCCATAACAGATACCATTAACATTAAAGCTTCGAATAAGGTATCAAACACACGATAATTTAAGTAAATGGCGGCAACGGCATTATCTGCCCCTGTGTCTGCCAGAAAATCGCTCGTAAAGAAATCCATTAAAGGCGTATCTAATGTTTCGGAATGATTCAGAAATAAAAAGACAACTAATCCTGCTCCAAACACAGCGAATACGACTCTCAAGACTTCTATAAATTTATAGTTCTTCGTCTGCATCATGCAGGTTCACCTCATCTTTGTAAACAACTCGAATATTTGTCATATCAGGTATGACCGTATCTAAATTGGCAACGATATCCTGAAAAATACGATCTTTAGAGTTGCCGTAAATGTAGAATAAATCGCCTTGACGGTGCACGATACAATCATGATTATCATCATTTAAAACATCTTGAATTGGATGATTCGTGTAAGCAATTTGCGGCTCGACCTCTTCTGTACGCTCCAAGAAAAGTTCCATCGGACGGACAAAAGGTTTCATCATATTTCCAATATTATCGTCATTAAAGTTTTCTACGTCCTCATTGACATAAGCAATATCATAGACGGAAACTTTCTTCAGCGCCACTAAGTACATGACTGTTGATAGACCGACTCCGATTGCCGCTTCAGCAATGGCGACGTCCGGTGCATTGTAATGGAGATAAGCTAGAGCCATCGCCAATGAAAAAACACCTAGATAAATAATTGAACGGCGCATGTTGTCTGAAAGGACGGCAAAGCAGGCAATGACGAATAGTGTTAGCAATAATATAGTTTCAAACAACGTTCCCTACTCCCTTTCCTTCTTAATTCTGTACCCACTCAAATAAGCTGAACGCGCCATTGCATGAGTCCCAATCGGGTTAGTCACGATAAAAAAGGCTACAGCTATCAGTGTTTTCCAACTGAAAAAACTAAACCCTTGTCTGAACATGATTCCGACCAATATGGTAATGAAGCCGACAGTGTCTACTTTGGCACTCACTAAAATACGGGAATAAAAATCTTTAAATCGGTACACACCAATAATGCCTAAGAGCATGAAGATGAGACCTATAATAATGAGGAAATTTCCTATCCAGTCTGTTATCTGTCCCATTAAATATCCCCTCGTCTTTCAATAAATCGAGCAATTAAAATAGTACCGACAAAGCCTAAAATCCCGTAAATAATCGCTACATCGATCATAAAGGTACGATCGACCAACTGTCCGATTAATATAGCAGCTACAATGACTTTAGACGAAAATAGAGAGAACCCTAATAAACGGTCCCAAATTGTCGGGCCAATAAACACTCTAAGTAAACCAAATATGGCAAAAATGATCACTAGTGTTAATACAATAGTATCAAAATTCATTGCTATCCTTCTTTCTTATAAATTGCTTAACTGTCCTAAGCTTTCCCGTCAATTTTATTCTCGTAATCATATAGAATATCTTCAATGACGCCTGGAATTAGCTCTGGCTCCCCTTCTTCTGGTATGTCAGGGTTTAAAGCAAGAACGTATAGATTACGGCCTTTTTTATTCACTGTAACTGAACCAGGTGTGAGTGTAATTGCGTTAGCCACTAAGTCAATCAGCAATTCATCTGTCAACTTCGTCTTTGTTCTAATAATTTGCACATCTGCTTTTCCAGTGAATATAGAAGGAATAACGGAAATACCGGCGACATATATTTCATAAAGCAAGCGTCCGACATATTTTATGAGCGTTCCGAGTCCAATGACATAAGAGTGTTCATAGTTCTCTTTTAATAAAAAGCGGTCTGTGAATTCCGTGACCAAAAAGGCAGCGACCACTCCGGTAAGAATAACAAACAGAGAAATCTCTTCGAACAATATAATCCACGCAATGGTTAAAATGAGTATAATTTCTTTGTTTTCAACAAAATCTGTCCAAATGGTTTTCATTAATGATTTCAAAAAAAAACCTCCCTTCCGACATCTAAATAGAGTCAGTCGATGAGCGAGTTAAACCCGACTATTTCGGCTGTACTTCGATTGTAGCATTTTTTTGCTTTTATTCAATTCATTTCCACCATTTCAGTGCTTTATAACAAGCAAATCTGGAAATGGTGTTCAAAATTGACTCAAAAGTAAAAAGAACCGATTTTATTTTACCAGAGATTATAGGGACAAAAAACCTTTTGACTGAAAAAAATGAAATATATAGGAAAAAACACCTGTATAGGAACCCAGGTCAAACGGGCTCGTATACAGGTATCATTTTGATTTCAGCTGTTTTATTGTTTAACTCCTCCAGCTGTTACGCCACCGATGATGTCATGCTTAAAGCGGTTGACGTGATAGCGATGAAGAAAGAGTTCCAATACCCTTGGAAGATATTGAATCCACCATCATTTAAAATAGCTCAGTTTTCAGCTAAGTTCGATCCCGGTAAAAGAGAGATCCCTTGTTGAATTTGTTCGGCGGTTCTTGTTGAGTTCACGATGACAATCCAAAAGGGTATGATAGTCAGTAACGTGAGAATCCCAAAGAATACATAGATGAGTATCCGTTTCGTTTTCATTGAAGGACCAAACAACGAGTGTGTTGTCTCCTGCGTCCGTGTCCACAGCTCCCGCGCTACAACTAGCTAGAATAGCTAAGGCGCTTACAGTGACAAGTGATAGAGCTAATTTTTTTCTTAACATTCTTTCCCCTCAGCCTTTTTCCATTCTTTAACACATGCAATCCTTTTCAAAAAGAACTTTAAAAATGTTAAAGTTAAGTATTTACTTTTCTGGTTAGTTAGTTTAGATTATAAACTAACGACGATACCCACTATAACAAGTTTATTTTATCCTTGTCAAGCATCTTTTCTTCTTTGTTAAAGTGTGTAACAGTTTGAAAAGCTTGTTCACCATACTCATAGCAGCAAGGTAAACCCTTACATATAAAAGGCGGTACTTTCTTATTTTCAATGTTTCTTCATAAGTATGAGATGTTATATCATTGTGATTTATGTCAGTCGAAAAACCATTGTCTCCTAACTCTCTCCATCTATATAAATCTATTGTATTATAAAGCATGTAAAACTATTGCTTTGTGTTAGACATAAGAATAAAACAATATTAACATTCGACTCCTTTTACTATATTTGAGAAAATAAAAAAGACCCTTTCAGGTCTTTAAAATTGGCATATTATTTTTTTCGAGTAAAAAACTTTTGGATCGCTTTGGTTATTTTCTTTACAAAGGGGACCTTCTTAGTTTCTTCTTCCATCTCTGAGTAATCCTCATAAGCTTCGCTTAAAGCTGAGTCATTTTCAAATTCTAATTCTTTAGCTTTCAGTTCCTTTCGGTTCAAGGTCATGTTTTTCTTGAATTGATTGCGCATCAACTTTTCGATTAAACTTAAGTCGATACCCTGTCCTTCTTTCTCTTTTGTTGCAATAATACTCAAGACTTCAATATAACTAATGGCTAAAGCACTGGTGACAATCGAAGCTGTTGTTCCGCTAATGATTCCCCCTACAATCGTACCGGCGCCTGGAATAAACTTGAAAGCATTGGCTACGATTGATTTTCCTATCATTGTGGCTGATCCCGTGCCCCCTACCGCAGCTATCAGACTGACAATCGTTGATTTATCTAACGAAATACCAAATATAGCGGTAATATGAGCGAGCAAGGTCACTTGCATAGGAACTAAAACAGATGCATCCGAAAATGGGATAGGTGCAAAACCTACTCCGAATGTGGTTGCCACATAACGAGTAGCCCAGCGACGTGCAGATTTAGCTTTTCTTTCGATGTCCGCGTGCTGGGCGTTCATAAAAGCGTCTCTTGTTTCTTTAGGAATCAACTGTAGGGTCTTATCAATTAACTCCTTTAAACCGAATGCCGGAATCACATAATCATCAGAAATTTCATAAGGCTCAGCCATAATATTCTGAACAGCGGCCACGGGAAGATTAATGTTTTCAAGATACCGTGAAAATTCTTCTGCTGGTTTCCCAATCGATTGGGTCAAAACAAGTATGACAGGCAAGATTTTTGATATATCTTTGATAAGTTCAATTTCTGTGTCTTCTATTCGGGAAGAATTGGCTTGAATACAGTAGTAAACAGCGTGAATAGCCTCTTTTGTCTGCTTATTATCTTCTACTAATTTATAAATCTCTTTTTTGACTTGTTTTTGAACGCTTTGTTCCAATTCTAATCCTCGAGTATCATATAAAACAATCGGGATACCTTCTTTGGTAATGCGTCTCAGGTGCTTCGTAACGGGTTTACCAATACCTGTATCTGCCAGTTTTTCACGAAACACGCTGTTGATAAGGGTACTTTTCCCTACACCGGTTTTACCTGCAATAAGAATATTAACCGGGCTCATTTTTTGAATTTCTGCTTCTGTTTTCTCCATTATTTCTTGAATGATGTTGTATTGATTATTTGGTGATTTCATTTTCTGCCTCCTAACCTACTGTATTTATTTTAACATGTTATATATTTTTTGACGATAAAGATGCTGTGGAAAAGAAAAAAGACGATTCTATTCGAATCGCCTTTCTACTTTAATTGAATTCAGAAGGGACACTATCCAGCTCTTGTACGCCTGTAACATGCCACTGTCCTTCCCCGTACTGCATAGTTAAACGATAGACTTGTGACTGGCTTGTATTAGATACAATAGTAAAGATACGTCCGGGACCATCATTCCCGACCCAATTGGTAATCATTTCACTTGAATTGATTCCGGTAACTGCACTCGCTGCATTCGCAATGGCCACTCGGTCGCTTGATCCGTCTGCATAATCCACTTGATGGCTTTCATCTAATGGAGCATCTTCTGTGACCTCATAATCACTGTCAGTTTCGGCAGTGTCGTCTTCAGTCTCTTCATCGGTGTCGGCCTCTTCTTCCGTTTCATCGGTTTCAGGTTCCGC
Source organism: Alkalibacterium iburiense (assembly GCF_039521845.1). Classification (NCBI taxonomy): domain Bacteria; kingdom Bacillati; phylum Bacillota; class Bacilli; order Lactobacillales; family Carnobacteriaceae; genus Alkalibacterium; species Alkalibacterium iburiense. The sequence continues at coordinate 6,999 of NZ_BAAACW010000024.1, read as the reverse complement.
CTCTTCTGCCACCTCATCCGTATCTTCCTCAGTATCGGAGTCCGTGTCTGTTTCTGTTTCGTCTTCTGTTTCCGAATCATCGGTTTCATTTTGCGTTTCGGTGTCCTCTTCTGTGTCTTCGGATTCTTCCACGTCGACTATTTCAGTCGTTTCTGGTTCTAAATTTGATTCATCTAAATCAGTTGCCGTGTCTCTATTTAGAAAAATAAAGATAACGATGGCGAGTAATACGACAAGCAAAATACCAATAATAATATAATATATTTTTTCATTATTATTCTGGTTCGGTTTTTTAGGTTGATTGTGTGTTGAGCGTGTTCGTCTCATATTGTTCTCCACCTTTACTTCTTTTCACTATAAGAATTTTAACACACCTTCCTATTAAAAATCATCTTATTTCATAACAAGTATAAGTCAAAAGTAACGGATGACTATCAAATTGAAGAGTATTTATAGGCCCTTACTAAAAGTGCATCAAAAAAGCCTTTGTTTCTAAAAGGTAAGAAACAAAGGCTGATGAATTTGGTTTATTTTTATTCTGGTCTCAGAACCACTTTTATATTGTTGTCTTCTTTTTTATCGAAAATTTCATAAGCCGTTGCCGCTTGTTCCAGTGGCATGATATGGGTAATGATATCACTTGGATCCAGTTCTTCTCTCACAATCATATCATACAGTTTAGGCATCAAATGAGGAACAGGGCACTGACCCATTTTCATCGTAATTCCTCGAGAGAATATGTTATTAATAGGGAAGTTAGTTGCTGGAGTCATGTATGCACCGGTTAACATAATTGTCCCGAATTTTTTAACTGCTATACTAGCCATTTCAATGGGACTAGTCGTCCCTCTTTGCGGACTAATTTTGTTTGTGAATTTTTCTATTTTTCTTTCTTTACCGTCCATACCCACACAGTCAATGACGACGTCTGCTCCGCCGTTTGTAAGATCTTTTAAGGCAAGTGAAGGCATGTCGACTTCTTCAAAGTTTAAAGTTTCTACTCCAATTCGTTTAGCTGAATATTCCAAACGGTGTTTAACGTGGTCAACGGCAATGACTCGTTTAGCACCTTTCATTTTAGCGAATTTTTGTGTCAACAAGCCGATCGGGCCTGAACCTAAGACAATAACCGTGTCGCCTGCTTTCACACCGGCATGTTCCACACTCCAGTAAGCTGTCGGAACCACATCGGATAAGAAAAGTACTTTTTCATCTGGTATAGAGTCGTCTGGCACTTTGAATGAGTTTTGATCAGCGTAAGGGACACGTAGGAACTCCGCTTGTCCTCCAGGGTAATCGCCATGAAGTTTTCCAAAGCCGAGTAGCCCTCCGTAATCTATTTCCGGATTCTTATTGGAATTGTCGCACATGCTCTCCATGTCATGCGTACAAAAATGGCAGTGGCCGCAACTAACGTTAAATGGTACAACAATTCGATCACCTACTTTTAAGTTTTTGACTTCTGGTCCGACTTCTTCTACTATTCCCATCGGTTCATGGCCTATGATGTAATCATCATCTATAAATAGCTCTCCATGATGGTAGAAATGAAGGTCTGACCCACAAATGGCTGTAGAGGTTACTTTGATAATGGCATCTGTCGGTTCTTGGATAGTTGGGTCTGGCATATTTCTAACTTCCATTTTTTTGTTACCTTGAAATGTCAATGCTCGTATTATTTATCCCCTTCCATAAGTAGTGTTTTTTACACTTTTAAGTTACCACTCAACTACGTAAAGACAAACTGAAACGACTTAAACAAAAAACCCCCATTCGCATGGAGGTTTGTACTATTATTTTCTGTAGGTGATTTTTCTTAAAGGGACAGTCACTAATGGAGCAATGATGCCTGCTGCAATGGCTTCTGCAACTCCATTTGTTCCAACAATAACTAAGAGAGCTGTTCCTAAATTACTAACGTCTACGTCAATGGCTTGCGCGTAAGGTTCTCCAAAAAATAGATAAATGAAGAATAAAACTAGAATAGTATTCGTGAAAGAACCGATGACTGAGGAAGTCACAAGAGCGACTTTTTCCTTTTTTGGAGCGATCTTATGGACTAAGTTATAACTCCATCCTGTAAACAAACCGATGAACATTCTAGGTACAAGTGAAATCATCGGGTTTACCCATAACCATAAATCTAAAGGGGTGGCTGGCATAGTGTAAGCCCGAAGCATACGAGTCAGTCCCCAAATGGTTCCTATGATAATCCCGTCCGTTGTACTCATGGTTAAAGTAGCAACGATAACAGTAATATGGATAATCGTTGGGTTTAAAGGAGGAATAGGAATGTTTCCTAAAAAAGGCACAAAGTTCTGAATCAATATAATGGCAGTTAATATCCCCAACAAGGCAATACGATGGGGTTTCGATTGTTTTTTATTTAAAGGCATGATACATCCTCTTTTCTCAGATTAGTTAATCAAATCGGTTGGTGATGCTTCTGTTTAATCTTCCTAAAAGGACCGTCAGCATATGTATCTCTTCTTGAGTCCAGCCAGACAAAATGGTGTTAAATTGATTTTCTAATTGTTCCTGATAGCGTTCAAAAACAGTCGTCGCTTCTTCAGTTAACGTGAAGTACGCGAAGCGCTTGTCCTTCCCTGTCGTTTTTGTGACGTATCCCTTTTTGACCAAGGCGTTCATTTGTCGGCTAACAGTTGATTTGTCTAGTTGACTCAATTGGGTGATGTCTTTCAGTGTCAATTCTTGTTCCCCAATTAAATCAATGAGATTAATTGCAGATGGAGATAAACCAATTTCTGTAAGCAAATAATCTGTAATGCGTTTATATAAGTGATTGAATTCTGATGATTTTTCAAGTAAAGCATTCGTTTGATCATGGGTAGCCATGGGTTTCCTCACTTTCCTTCTATCAGTATAGTTATACAGTATTTGTATATGTCAACTTTAGCATGATACAGGAAAATGAGCAATCCTTTTCTTCAGATTGTTGAAGCCTGTTTAAAAATGGTATACTAGACAGGAATTTCCAATAAAGGAGTGACTTTGATGTCGTTTGATGGTTTATTTGTCAATGCTTTAACCCAAGAATTAAACGAAAATGTATTAGGGGGAAGAATTTCTAAAATCCAACAGCCCTACGAAAATGAATTGATTATCCGTATTCGAGCTAACCGTAAAAATTTCAGCTTACTCTTATCGGCTCATCCCCAGTATGCCCGTGTACAACTGACGGACATTCCTTTTGAGAACCCGGCTCACCCTCCTCATTTCTGTATGGTGATGCGCAAGCATTTAGATGGAGCTATCATCGAATCCATTGAACAAAAAGAAAACGATCGTCTGCTTATATTTTCTTTCAGAAGCAGAAATGAACTGGGTGATACAGAATACCTTTCATTGATCGTGGAGGTTATGGGACGTCACAGCAATATTCTGTTAGTTCATAAAGATGAAAACAGAATATTAGATGTCATTCGTCATGTTCCCCCTAGTCAGAACACGTATAGAACCTTATTGCCTGGCGCTCCTTATGTAGAAGCACCGAGTCAGGACAAAGAGAATCCCTTTGAGTACTCTGGTGACTTCCCTATAGAGTCAATGGATACGAAAGAGAAAGTAAAATGGGTCCAGCAGACTTTTCAGGGATTTGGAAGAGATTCCGCGCAGGAACTGGTGTATCGGTTTGAAAAATCAGAAGATTCGGCTAAAGCTGTCTTCGATGCTTTCATTCAATCGTTCCAATTGTCCCATCTGGAACCTACTCTTACACGAAAAGAGACGAAAGAATTCTTCACGCCTCTTCTCTATCACCATTTAGAAGGAGAAAAAGAAACCTTTGCTTCTTTAAGCGAGTTAATGGACCGGTATTTTTACGATAAAGCTGAAAGAGACCGAGTCAACCAGCAGTCTCATGACTTAAGTCAGTTGCTAAAAAGCTTGTATCAGAAAAACAAAAACAAATTAGCTAAGCTTCGTAAAGAAATGGACAATACCAAGCAAGCGGACGATTACAGAATAAAAGGAGAAGTCTTAACGGCTTACCTTCATGAAGTGAATAAAGGGGATGAGGTCATTACCCTGCCGAACTTTTATGAAGAGGAAGAAACCTTAACGATTGAGCTGGATCCGCAGAAAAGTCCAGCTGATAATGCGCAACATTACTTCTCACGGTATCAAAAGATGAAAAATGCAAAAGTTCATCTAAAAAAACAAATAGCATTCACTAAACAAGAGATGGATTACTTTGATACTCTTCTGACCCAGCTGTCTATTGCTTCTATTTCTGATATTGAAGAAATAAGAGAGGAACTCAGAGAAGGAAATTACATTAAAAAACGAGGGTCTAAGAAAAAGAAACAAAAGAAAGCCAAGCCCGAAGCTTTTAAATCTTCTGATGGAGCCTCTATTTTAGTCGGGAAAAACAACACACAGAATGATGAACTGACAATGAAGCGTGCCCGCAAAAGTCACTGGTGGGCGCATACGAAAGATATTCCTGGTTCCCACGTCATTATTGAAGAGGAACATCCATCTGAACAAACGATAGAAGAAGCCTGTATCCTAGCAGCCTATTACAGTAAATACCGCTTATCTTCTTCGGTTCCCGTTGATGTGGTTCAAGTGAAAAACATTCGTAAGCCTAATGGCGCAAAACCAGGGTATGTGATTTATGAAGGTCAAACAACCTATTACGTCACCCCTACTGAACAGAAAGTGAACAGTTTGAGAGTAAAAGAATGAATGGCATATAAATAAAAAGCGATTGTTGAGAGTGTCTGAACGACTCCTCAACAATCGCTTTTCTTAATCGGGTTTAATAATTTCTACTGCATCCTTGTCATCCACTTCTTTCATGGAGACCTTCACTTGCTCTCGTTTGGATGTCGGAATATTTTTACCAATAAAATCGGCTTTAATAGGAATCTCTCTATGTCCTCTGTCGGTTAAAGAAGCGACCATGATTTTTTCCGGACGGCCTAAATCAATAACGGCATCCATGGCTGCACGAATGGTTCGACCAGTAAAAATAACATCATCCACGAGTATCACAACTTTATTTTTAACAGAAACCGGGAAATTCTGACCTTTGACTTCCGGATCATCCACTTCTTCCGGATAGTGTCTATCATCTCTATAAAGCGTAATATCCAGTTCTCCTACATGAACAGGAGTCCCTTCAATGTCTTCAATCTTTTGAGCCAGTCGATTGGCAATAAAAACTCCTCGCGTTTTTATACCAGCTAAGATAAGATTATCTGTCCCTTTATTACGCTCGATGATTTCATAAGCAATACGTGTCAGGGCTCTATTTAATGCGACTTCGTCTAAAACAGTGACAACCGTTGACATATAATTCTCCTCTCTTAAGAACGTCTTCTAACTAATTCTAATGTGTCTTCAAATTCTTGAGGTAAAGGGGCAGAGAATGTTAATGTTTCATTCGTTCGCGGGTGGACAAAAGTTAACGAGGTAGCGTGTAAGAACTGCCCCTTCCCTTCTAACGTTTTTCTTGGACCATAAAGAGGGTCTCCTGCCATTCTAAAACCGATATATTCTAAATGCACTCGAATTTGATGCGTCCGTCCAGTTTCCAATTGCAGACGAAGCAATGTAAAATCTTTAAATCGTTCAATGACTTCAAAATGAGTAACGGAATGCTTCCCTCCATCGATAACTGTAAATTTCTTTCTGTTTTTAGGGTCTCTCCCAATCGGTGCATCAATGGTTCCTTTGTCATGTTGAAGCTCACCATGAACTAAGGCCATGTATTCTCTCTTAGCTGTTTTTTCTTGTAACTGTTCAGCTAGTTTTTCATGTGCTAAATCATTTTTAGCTACCATCAATAGTCCTGATGTGTCTTTGTCAATGCGGTGCACAATTCCTGGACGGATTTTTCCGTTAATACCAGACAAATCTTTCACATGATACAGCAAGGCATTGACTAAGGTACCAGAAGCATGTCCGGCAGATGGATGAACCACCATCCCTTGAGGTTTGTTGACAACGACAACATCTTCGTCTTCATAGACAATGTCTAACGGAATGTCTTCCGGCACCGCATCAATTTCAACTGGTTCAGGAGGAGTAACTTCGATTTCGTCCCCTTCCTGCACTTTGTAGTTGGCTTTAACCACTGTGTCATTCACTCGGACATCTCCGTCTTTTATCCATTCTTGAATTTGCGAACGGGAATGGTCGGCTAATTGGTCACTTAAAAATTTGTCTATTCGGCTTTTTTCCTTTGTTATTTTGAATGTATAGGTTTCAGTCACTTGTTTTTCCAACTTTCTTTTTTTGATACTCTTTCCATTCATCCCTAATCAAGTAGAGAATCATCAGTCCTACCCCTATGGTCAATGCCATGTCAGCTATGTTGAAAATCGGAAACTGAATGAATTCCAGACGAATCATATCAACAACATATTGTAAAAATAAACGATCGATGAAATTTCCTATTGCTCCTCCCAATATTAAACTGAGGGATAAAGCGAATAAGCGATCTTCTTTACCGTGGGTATGCAAGTAGTAGATGATGACCCCTACCACTATAACCGTAACAATATAGAAAAACCACATCTGTCCTTCTAAAATGCTCCACGCCGCTCCAGTATTGCGGTGATAAGTAAAAGATAGGATACTGGGTATGACCTCCACCGTTTCGTGCAAGGGAATGGATTGGACCGTTAAGTACTTGGTCAGTTGATCAACAAGAATAATGAATAGTGCAATAATATAGTATAGTAACATAAAGTCTCCTTTTCTTTCATTAGTCTCTTTTATTGTACAATATATTTGCATAAAAACCCACTGTAGAAATCAGGAATTAAAAAGAACGGAATGAATTCAAATTCTGTTAGAATGGTTAAAGTAATATTTTTGGGTTTTAGTTTTAATCATTTCTGAATTTTGATATACTCATACGGAACGACTTATTAATAAAGGCATGACATTTTAAATACGGTAATGCCAAAAGTTCTATGAAAAATCAGATTATTCCTGTTCGAAGGTATGATATTCCCAAATAGGATA
>NZ_BAAACW010000023.1:0-8680 GCF_039521845.1 Alkalibacterium iburiense | reverse complement strand
GGCAAGTGTTTTTTTGTTTTTCCTTGATATAACAACCATTGTAAGCAATTATTAAAAGAAAGTATTGACACTAACAAGAAAACAAAGGGGGGAGTTTCAATGTATAGTCGCGTTCAACTAAAAGATAAGAAAAAATTCTTGAAATGGTTTTTACAACGTTACCAACTGAAACGCAGAGAATCGATGTGGATTTTAAATTATCTGCTGAATCACGATATTGTTTTAAACAAGACTAAATTTGTGGAAAATGCTGATAAAACTCCTCGCGGAATACAAATGTCTACAGTCGGGACTGAAGATGAGCCGTTTCGTTTTTACAAAGACGGCCAAGAGTTTGATCATCCTGAACAAGCTTTTCATGAAGTCCGTTTAAACTGGCACACAGATTTATATATCGAGCTATTATTCCAAGAATCCGTTTTGTCGTCTGAATATGCAGCGGTTCTGGAAGATAATCCGTATGCTAAATGGAATGATCAGATACCGGAAGAAGTAGACAAACAAGTGGATGACGCCATGGATCAGTTTCTTCTCCAGAAGCAAAAGGAACAATTGATGGAAGAGATTGACCGGGCGTTAGAGACAGATGACCGTAATCAGTTCTACGCTTTAGCTAAAGAATTAAAAGATGTCGAACACAAAATGGGAAACGGAGTGTCTCCCTATTAATCAAACAGGAGTGGAATAATGGCTGATTTAGAACATATGCAGAAAGAAGTCGATGCGTATATTGGACAATTTAAAGCAGGTTATTTCTCTCCCTTAGGACAATTAGCTAGGTTGACAGAAGAAGTAGGCGAGTTGGCTCGAGAGATCAATCACTCGTATGGTGAAAAGCAGAAAAAGCCATCTGAGGAAGATAAGGCTCTTGAAGAAGAACTCGGTGATGTCTTGTTTGTCATTATTTCCCTGGCTAATTCCCTTGATATTGACCTTTCAGAAGCGTTTGATTTAACGATGCAGAAGTTCACTCAAAGAGATCATTTTCGTTTTGAACGAGTGGATGGAGAAAAAGATGCCTAGACATAAAGGAGAGAGAGGGTAACCGTTCATTTCGGTTTTACCCGCTTTTATGAAGAAAAAAGTACCGATTACAGGTGAATTCAAAAAAGCCTTACCTGTTTTACACACCTTACAGGAAGCCGGCTATGAAGCTTACTTCGTAGGGGGAAGCGTGAGAGATGCCTTACTCAATAAAGAAGTCAATGATGTAGACATCGCTACCAGTGCTTTCCCGGAGGAAATCAAAGAGTTATTCAAAAAGACTGTGGATGTTGGAATCGAACACGGTACCGTCATGGTGCTGTTAGATCATGATTCATATGAAGTCACAACTTTCCGGACCGAATCGACGTATCAAGATTTTAGACGTCCTGATTCGGTCACTTTTGTGCGCTCTTTAAAAGAAGATTTGAAAAGAAGAGATTTAACCATCAATGCTTTTGCGATGGATGATAAAGGAGTCATTCAAGATTTCTTTAATGGAGAAAAGGATTTAGACGAGCAGGTAGTGAGAGCCGTTGGGAAAGCTGAGGAGAGATTCCATGAAGATGCTCTTCGTATGATGCGTGCCGTGCGCTTTGCTGCGCAGCTTGGTTTTCATTTAGAAGCCAACACATTTTATGCTATTGTTGTCAATGCTCATTTACTCAAGCATATTGCGATTGAACGTATCCGCGTCGAGTTTGAAAAGATGATGACAGGGAAGTATTTGCTTCAAGGAATGGAAGCCTTTATAGAAACCGGCTTATTTGAGTACTGTCCGGGATTAAAAGGGAAAAAAACGGATTTACGCAAATTTTCTCTTATACCTCATCAGTTAACGCACGTCAGACAAGGCTGGGCATTACTTCTCTACTTTTTAAAAATCCATGATGAGAAAGAGGCTAGTCGCTTCTTACGTCAATGGCGCTTGTCCAACCAAACGATTTTAGAAAGTACGCATTTACTGACCTTGTTGATTCACCGATTAAAAGAGGATCTGACGCCTTACCTTATCTACACGTATTCTCCGGAACTGGCTTTGGAAACGGAGAATCTCATGTCAATCATTGGCCTAGAGTCTCATAAGACTTACGTAGAGCAGCAAATTGAACGCCTGCCTATTTTGTCCACGCATGATTTAGACATAAACGGAAAACAGCTTATGGAGTATACCGATCAAAAAGGCGGGAAATGGTTGGGAGCGGCGATTAAAGCAGCCGAAAAAGCAGTAGTTGAAAGAGAAACACCCAATCAGAAGGAATCTATTTTGAACTGGTTAGAAACTCATGACTATATTTAAAGGGAGGAGGAGACGTGTGAAGAAAGACCAGTTATATGCCATCGTTGATATAGAGGCAACCGGAGCCAGTATCGGAAGAGACGAACGCATGATTCAATTTGCTTGTGTGTTAATGAAAAACAATCAAGTGGTTGAATCATTCGATACATTCGTTAATCCATCCAGAAAAGTAAATAAAACTATCAGAGATTTAACCGGTATTTCTTCAAAAGACTTAGCGACGGCTCCTTACTTTGAAGATATTGCTCATATCATTCACACGCTATTAGAAGATACCATTTTTGTGGCTCACAATGTTGCCTTTGACTTTCATTTTCTAAATGAATGTTTTAAACGAGTAGGAGAAGCTCCTTTAACAATTCCAGCGATAGACACGGTTGAACTCGCTCAAATTCTCTATCCGACGGAAGAAAGTTATCAGTTGAAAGACTTAGTGGGATCTTTAGGCTATACATTGAATCAGGCTCATAATGCGTTATTTGATGCGCAGGCCACGGCTTTTCTCCTACAGAAGTTAGATGAAAAACTAACCCGTCTGCCCCTTATTACTTTAGAAAGTTTATCCGAACTATCCGCTTCGCTGACAGCTGAAACAGGGGTGTTTATTCAGCATGCTCTAGAAGATATGAAAGAACAGCCAACTGATTTAGAAGACGATATTGTGATTGTTCATGGTCTGGCTCTGAAAAAGCCTGACTATTTAGAAGAACAGGAACAGTTCCGAGGGGCGTCCGCTTACCCGTATAAAGAACAGGAAAAAGAAAAGGTTATGGCTGATTTAGGCTTACATAAAAGAGAGAACCAGTTCACGATGATGAATCTGGTCTTTGAATACCTGAAACAAGAGAGACCGACATACGCGCAGTTCATTGAAGCGGCTCCCGGTTCTGGGAAAACTTTCGGCTACTTGTTTCCATCGGTTTACGTGGCTTCAAAAGAAAAGAAAATAGTGTTGTCCACCTATACTAAAGTTCTGCAGAAGCAGATAGTGGATGAAGCTATTCCTTTACTCAATGCTTCTTTGCCTTTTCACAGAACAGCTGCGTTACTGAAGAGTGTGACTCACTATATGTCCTTATCTGCCTTTTATACAAAATGGAAACAGGTTTCGTCATCCGAGATTGAAGCCTTCTTTTGTATGAAGATACTCGTCTGGTTAACAGAAACAAATGAAGGAGATTTAGAAGAAATCGGTGTCGGATCGCGTCTGTTGCATCACTTCTGGCAGGAAATAAGAAGCTCATATGCCTCATTATCTTCCAGTGTCGATTTTGAAGAGTTTGATTATGTTTCCAGACGAGACAAACGGATTGAACAAGCGTCGATTTTAGTCTCCAACCATGCTTATTTATTAAATGAATGGCGCAAACAATCGGACACTACTTTCTCATCCACTCTGATATTGGATGAAGCCCATCATGTGCCTGATGTCATAGAGGAAAGTGCAACCGTTGCGTTTCATTCGAAGCGTGTGCTTTCCAGTTTGAAAAAAATGGGGAGCCAGACAAAAGAAGACTCGATTCTTTTTCAACTCCATGCATTGGAATCATCTCATATTAAACCCTATCAACTGGCAACCCTTGAGTCTATTGTAAACGTCTTGCTAGAAGAGATGGATGAATGGATTGCTAAGTGGATCAATTGGATGATGACAACAGGTCAAGTCGATCAGGACATTTTGGAATGGAAAGAAGAAAGCCTCAACTTTACACAAGTCAGTATGGATATCAAACGAGATACAAAATTTATTAAACAGAGCTTGTCTGAATTACTTTATGTCGGCAAGCAGCTCCTTGAGACATTAGAATCGACTGATTTAAATAAAGCGGAGCAAAAGAGTGTGAAGCAATTAAAAGGGACACTTGACATGATTGAAAATGATGCAGGTTTATTTGACTATGTGTTCTTTGAGAGAACAGACAACAGTCAGACTGGTGTAAGGTTTTACTCAAAAAAACCAACACAAACCCTTTCTTTTATGAAATACAACCAAGAAAAGAAAGAAGACATGCTGGAGATTTTGAAAAAACACCGTCATGTTATATTGACGAGCAGTACGTTAGCTGTGAACGGGTCGGTTCGTTACATGCAAAAGGCATTGGATTTAAAGGAAGCAGAAAGTGCGATCTTTGACTCTACGTATAACTACAAAGAGCAAGGCCGTTTATTTGTTCCTTTAGAGGATTCTATTCAAGCAAGTAAAAAAGGATTGAAGCCCTATGCTTCTTATTTGGCTGAACACATTGAACAGTTGGTTCATGAAACAGATGAGAATTGCCTGGTATTATTCCGATCACAAGAAGTGATTCAGGAAGTGTACCGTCTATTGACGAAACGTCACAGCTTACAAAACAAGACCATATTAGCGCAATATGTTTCAGGGACTCCGACGAAGATTTCCAAACTATTCAAAAAAGCCAATCAGTCGATTGTTTTAGGGTCAGACAGTTTTTGGGAAGGCGTCGATTTTCCTGAGGACGAATTAAAAGTCGTCATTATTACGCGTCTGCCATTTGATTCTCCAGAAATGCCTTTAGTTAAAAAGCGCCATAAAGAATTGCTTGATCGAGGGGACAATCCTTTCGTTCATGATTTGCTACCAAGGGCCGTGGTCAAATTCAAACAGGGCATTGGCCGCTTAATTCGCTCACCCAAAGATAAAGGTGTATGGGTCGTGTTAGACCGAAGAATGGTGGATGCCAGCTACGCTTCTGTATTTTTAGATTCTCTGCCAGAGGGGCTGAGAGTTGAAGAGAGACCGGTGAAGGAAATAGCTCAGGAAATTCAAACCTTTCTTTAAATGAGTGACGATGTCAAGAGCTAGTATAGCGTCTTATCTCTTATTCCATAAGGAAACAGGGAAACATTCTCCTTTTAATCATTTATTTCTTGGTGCTCATTTGCTATACTAAAAGAGTTGAGTAAGACGGATAGTAAATGAGGAGAATCGAGTGAAAAAATTTATTATAGGACTCGTTGTGCTGATGAGTGTGCTGATTGTTGGTTCTATTTATATCTACCAGCAAGCCCATGCCCCTTATGCTAGTGCAAAAGAAGAGTCCATAGCTTATGTAACAGATAGAACGGACTTAACTCAGCCGGATGAATTCTATTGGTATAACGGAAGTGAGACTTACTTTACAGTCAAAGGATTGACTTCAAATAATGAAGAAATGATCTATATTGTCAGACAAAATGGAGGGAACATTCTCTCTATTCCTGCAGAAGAAACACTATCTAAAGAAGAAGCCATTCAGCAAGTGAAAAGTCAAAAGAACCCGGAAAAAATACTGAATGCAACGATAGGTATGATAGATGGAAGACCTATTTGGGAAATCAGCTACCGAAATGAGAATCGTCGGTTAGGGTATTATATTATTGATTTAAAGACTGGTGAGTGGATGCGAACCATAGATAACATTTAAATAGAGATTAGTTAATTAAAGGAGATTAGGACAGTGGAAAAGATACGAATCATTCAAGCAGATAAATATGTAGGTAAAAAAGTCAAAATCGGAGCATGGATTGCTAATAAACGCTCCAGCGGTAAGATTGCTTTCTTAAATCTTCGCGACGGATCTGCTTTTTTCCAAGGAGTTGTCGTTAAAAGTGAAGTAAGTGAAGAAGTTTTCCAGACAGCTAAAAACTTAAACCAAGAAACCTCAGTTTGGATTACGGGAACGGTTCAAGAAGACACCCGTTCTAAATTCGGCTATGAAATTCATGTAGAAGACATTGATATTATTGGTGAATCCCATGATTATCCGATTACGCCGAAAGAACATGGAACAGAATTTTTAATGGACAACCGTCACTTATGGTTACGTTCATCTAAACAGCATGCCATTATGCAAGTCCGAAATGAAATCATTCGTGCCACTTATGAATACTTTAACAAAGAAGGCTTCGTTAAAATCGATCCGCCTATTTTAACAGGAAGTGCCGCTGAAAACACGACTGAATTATTCCATACGGAGTACTTTGACCGTGATGCGTTCTTGTCACAAAGTGGGCAACTGTATTTAGAAGCCGCAGCTATGGCTTTAGGAAAAGTCTTTTCTTTCGGTCCGACGTTTAGAGCGGAAAAATCTAAAACACGTCGTCACTTGATTGAGTTCTGGATGATGGAGCCTGAAATGGCCTTCATGAAACAAGATGAATCATTAGAAATACAAGAAGAATACGTTGCTTATTTAATTCAAAATGTATTGGATAACTGTGACGCAGCTCTAGACACATTAAACCGTGATAAAGAATTACTCAAACAGTATACGCAATTGCCTTATCCACGTATTTCATATGATGATGCAGTCGAATTGCTTCAGAAAAATGATTTTGATGTGAAATGGGGAGACGATTTCGGATCTCCAGAAGAAACCTTTATTGCTCAGCAGTATGACAAACCTGTATTTATTTTAAACTATCCAAAAGCTATTAAACCTTTCTATATGAAACCTCATCCTGATAGGGATGATGTGGTCTTGTGTGCGGATATGATTGCGCCTGAAGGATACGGAGAAATTATTGGGGGATCTGAACGTGAAGAGGATTATGATGCTTTACGCGAACAAATTCTAGCTTTTGATTTAGACATTAAAGAGTACGAATGGTACTTGGAGTTACGTAAATATGGAAGTGTCCCTCACTCTGGCTTTGGTTTAGGTTTAGAACGTGCTGTGACATGGATCAGTGGAACAGAACATATTCGCGAGTCTATTCCATTCCCTCGTTTGTTGAACAGAATTTACCCATAACACACACGCGTACCATATATATTTAAGAGGATTGGGAACCATACACCCAGTCCTCTTTTCTTCTCATGAGTTGAAAAGGAGAATAGAAATGAGAAACGATTTGTTATTTGAATGGCTAAGAATGGGAAATGTAACGATTCCCAATGCCTTACTCGCCCATTATAAAGCGCTCGGTTTAACGAATGATGACCTCATCACGTTAATTCAGCTGCTTTCAATTACTGAAAATGGACAGCACTTCCCAGATAGTCACGTACTTGCTGACCGTTTAAATGTCTCTCCAGAAGAGGCTTATAAAGCGATTCATCAATTGATGACTAAGAAAATAATCACCCTTGAAACACAATCAGATGAGGAAGGAAAAACGACCGACCATCTGTCTTTCGATTTACTGTACGAAAAAATACTAAAACTTATGTCCGTCCAGGAAAATGAAGAAAGAGATATTCAGACAGAAATCAGTTCAAAAGAACTGTATAGTCTATTTGAACAAGAATTCGGAAGAGGGCTGTCAGCTATTGAAATACAAACTCTAGATATGTGGCTGAATGAAGACAAACACAGTCCCGAGCTGATTCAGATGGCTTTAAGAGAAGCCGTATTAAACCAAGTATACAGTTTGAAATACATTGACCGGATTCTACTCAGTTGGGAAAAGAAAAATATTCGGACGAAAGTACAAGTGGAAAAAGAAGCGAAAAGACGCCGCTCCCAACAAAGCAAGCAGTCTTTTGATTCAGAGTCCGATCCGAATGAGAAACCTGTGCCTATGTATAATTGGCTGAAAAATAAATTTGAAAATGACTGAATAGGAGAGGAGAATAATCTTGGCAGATACACCAGAATTATTAACAGCTGCTGAAACGACAGAATTAATTGAAGCAATGGGAGTGCTGTTCCCGGAAGCGAAAGCAGAATTAGACCATAAAAACCCATTTGAATTACTCATTGCTGTCATCTTGAGTGCCCAGACGACTGATGTTGGGGTGAATAAAGTGACACCCGCCTTATTCGAAGCGTATCCCACTCCAGAAAAAATGATGGATGCTGAATTAGAGGATATTATGGATAAGTTAAAGACCATCGGTTTATACCGGAATAAAGCAAAGTTTATCAAAAAATGTGCCCGTCAACTTGTAGAAGAGTTTGGTGGAGAAGTGCCTCAAACTCATAAAGAACTGGAAAGCCTGGCAGGGGTAGGCAGAAAAACAGCGAATGTCGTTATGAGTGTCGCTTTCGATGAACCAGCCATTGCTGTGGATACCCATGTCGAGCGGGTGAGTAAAAAATTCCATATTTGTGATCCTAAAGCAACAGTCAGACAAGTAGAAGATGCCCTAATGGAGAAGTTGCCTAAAGACTTGTGGAGTGTGGCCCATCACCGTTTAATATTTTTCGGAAGATACCAATGTCCTGCGCGCACGCATAATCATGACGAATGTGTCAGTCGGATAGCTGAAGCCGTCGAAAGCATGAGGTCGGAATCGTTTTCAAAATAATGTTAAATGAGTTATAATAAATATTATCTAATAAATACTTATTCATGTGACTATATTTATGACATACATAGGTGGTAATGCCAAAAGTTCTATGAAAAATCAGATTATTCCTGTTCGAAGGTATGATATTCCCAAATAGGATA
>NZ_BAAACW010000022.1:0-6126 GCF_039521845.1 Alkalibacterium iburiense | reverse complement strand
ACTTTTGATTATTTAGTTCGAGTAGAAACTTTAAATGATTAAAATTTTGGGTTTTGACACCCGAACCATACTATTAAAAAAGGCTTCCTACCAGCGTTTAGAAGCTGTTAGGAAACCTTAGTAAAGCTATAATGGAGTTGAGGGGAGTCGAACCCCTGTCCAGACACATTGGCACTTAGATATCTACGTTCATAGTTTTACCATTTAGATTTCGCTAAGCATTAGCCGTAAAACAGGCGTCGTGCGTTGCTAGTCTGGTAATCTCTTCTTATTCTTACAGACGGAAAGAATAAGCGTATCCCACTTATTATAGGACCCGATACCGAGCACATGGGCGATGCCGGTCGGATCACGCTAAGCTGTTTTTACGCAGCTAAAGCGTAAGTGTTATTATTATTGTTTGCAGTTATAATTTAACTGTAACGTTGGTATGCAGCCGTAACCTGCAGAACGCAACCCAAGCTCAATCTATGCCTGTCGAATCCGTAACAACCCCTAATTAAAAGTAGAGCTTTCTTAACTCTATACACAGTATAGCATAAGTGAGTGTCTTTGAAAAGTATTTACGCTAACTTTTTGTAAGTTGTTAACTCTAGATATCATTTGGAGTTCGATTATTTGTAGCTATGTTTAACCTATAGTAAAGGGACTTCCATTTAACAGAAGTCCTTTTACTTTATACAAGTTAGTCTATTGTTCTTATTCCTTATCTTTATTTGCATCCATTACCGAAGCAATCACAATCCCAATCAACATGCCGAATCCAGGACCAAAGGCCCAAACGAGTGGTGTGTTAAATAAGGGACCAGCAAGAGAAGCCACTATCGTTCCACCTAATAAACCGAAAGCCACACCATAAGCGACATGTGAGTTTTCATTGCCCTCTTCTTCTTTTAATTGTTTATCTTTATCTTCTGT
Organism: Alkalibacterium iburiense; assembly: GCF_039521845.1. Lineage (NCBI taxonomy): Bacteria > Bacillati > Bacillota > Bacilli > Lactobacillales > Carnobacteriaceae > Alkalibacterium > Alkalibacterium iburiense. The sequence continues at coordinate 5,208 of NZ_BAAACW010000022.1, read as the reverse complement.
GTCAGTCATATTCGACCCCCTTCTCTTCTATCCGTGTTAACCACCACTATCATTTGTACACAACTTAAAAATAACTTCTTAAGTTTTTAAGCTTCGTCTCTAAAATGAGACACATCATTGTAACGTTCCAAGTGGTATAATCCGTCTTCGTATCTGGCGACAGAAACACTCGCGTTGAGTAAGGCTTTTGGATTAACCAGTTCTGGTATTAAGTTCTCTAAAATATAGCGGATTGTTCCTCCGTGAGCCACCAGTAATATGGTTTCTCCCGTATCACGGTGCTTTTCAATCAGTTGAATTAACCCTTGTTCGACGCGTGACCAGAACATCATAAAGTCTTCTGCGTGTTTTTCTGAATCGATATCGCGGAAGGCGTTCATTCGCTCAGGGACGGTGGTGTGTCTGAACATCTCTTTACTGTTTTCATATCCCAAGTGTTCAGCGACTTGTGAGTACGCTACGGACCCAAATTCCCCTTCTAAAGAGCCGAAAAAGACTTCACGGAATTCTGGCATCTGAATCATTTCCATCGAATCCAGCTGGCCATTTTCCTCTAAAATGAGTGACGCCGTTTCTTGTGTACGAGACAAGTCACTCGTATAGACGGCATCAAATTGGACATCAGATAAGCCTCGTCCGCACCGTCTCACGTCTTCTTTTCCATGTTCGGTTAAGGGTGTATTACTCCATCCTTGCATGCGTCCGTTATAGTTGAAATACGTCTCCCCATGACGGACGAAATAAATTGTTACACCTTTGTTTTCCATTGTATAAAACCCTCTCTTTTAAAATCTCTCTTTCCATTCTATCAAACACGCTATATATAAGCGACTAACATTACACAGCTCTAATAAAAAAACGCATGTGTCAAACATAGCGTAAGCTAAGTTGAACACATGCGTCGAGTTTTACTGATAATTATCTTTAACGGCTCGTCTCAGTTGACGTTCCTGGTCGCGGCGTTTAATCGTTTCACGCTTATCGTATTGCTTCTTCCCTTTGGCTAATCCGATTAAGACTTTCGCAAACCCGTTTTTAATATAGACCTTTAACGGGATGAGAGTGACTCCGTTTTGCTTTACTTCTCCCACTAATCGGTCAATTTGTTTTTTCTTCATGAGTAGTTTACGCGTTCTGACCGGGTCATGATTGAACTGATTCCCTTGCTCGAATGGAGCAATATGAACGTTGTACAGCCACATTTCACCGTTTCGAATGCCTGCGTAGCCATCTTTTAGATTGATCCGTCCCGCGCGAATCGATTTGATTTCTGTTCCTTTCAAAACAATCCCCGCTTCGATTGTATCAATAATCGTATACTCATATCTGGCTTTTCTATTTTGGGCAATTAAATTGCCTTCTCCTTTGGGCATATAATACCCCCTCTTCTATCGTTTTCTTCGTTTCTTAGTCTTTCTTTTTCCTTTGTCTTTCTTAAAAGGAGCATCGGATTGTTTCTTTCCTCTGTTACGGTTCCCTTTCTTTTTAGACGACTTGCCCTTTTGTGGTTTGTCCGTTGGGGCCGTCTCGTCTTCTACTAATTCAAAGTCAATGTCATAGGTTTCCGTATTGGCAGAGGTGACTCTCACTTCAACGGACTGACCGATACGATAAACTTTCCCCGTACGGGTGCCTATCATGAGCATGCTGCGGTCATTGAATTCATAATAATCGTCAGTCATATTTGATATATGCACGAGTCCTTCGACTGAGTTGGGTAACTGAATGAACATACCGAAGTTTGTTACTGAAACAATGACCCCTTCGAAAGTTTCCCCAATTTTCGTCTGCATGTACTCGGCTTTTTTCATTTCATCTGTTTCTCTTTCGGCATCCACTGCCCGACGTTCGGTGACGGAGCTCTGTTCCGCAATCTCTGGTAACCGTTCATTCCATTTATTCTTGGCTTTACTGGAGCGATCCACTTCATTATAATAATGAATCAAGCGATGTAAGACCAGGTCTGGGTACCGTCTAATAGGGGACGTGAAATGAGAATAATGCTCAGCCGCTAAGCCGTAATGGCCAACCGGTGTCACATCATATTTCGCCTGCTGCATGGACCGAAGGAGAAGCATGCTGATAACCGCTTCTTCCGGTTCCCCTTTAACTTCATTTATTACGGCCTGCAATGTTTTTGGACTAATGTTATCCTTTGTGCCTTTGACTGTGATACCAAAGCTTGTGACAAATTCCAAGAAGCGCTGCATTTTGCCTTCATCTGGTTGCTCGTGAATCCGGTATAAAATAGGCAAGTCCTGATTGGTATAGTGCTCAGAAACCGTTTCGTTCGCTGAAAGCATGAAGGATTCAATCATTCTCTCACCGACACCTCGTTCTCTGACAAAAATATCAACGGGCATCCCTTCAGGATCCACTTCAATTTTTGCTTCACGGGTATCAAAGTCAATGGACCCTCTTTGCACGCGTTTTTTCTCTAGAATGTTATGCAATTCTTCCATCTGCTTAAACATGTCCACAATTTCAGAATACTCTGCTTTGGTTTCTTCGTCGTCTTCCATGAGAATCTTATTCACTGCCTCATACGTCATACGGTACTTCGAACGGATGATACTTGGTGAAATAGAATAATCCACTACTTTCCCACTGGAATCAATTTCCATTTCACAACTTAAAGTTAAGCGGTCCACATTCGGATGAAGGGAACAGATGCCGTTAGACAGGCGCTGGGGAAGCATCGGAATCACACGGTCCGTTAAATACACACTTGTCCCGCGTTCATAGGCTTCTTGGTCCATTGCGCTGTTTTCTGTGACATAATGGCTCACATCAGCAATATGGACGCCTAGATAGAAGTTGCCGTTGTCCAGCTTCTTCACTTGGATGGCATCGTCTAAGTCTTTGGCATCCTCTCCATCAATGGTGAGAACGACTTCATCGCGTAAGTCTTTTCGCCCTTTGGTGTCTTCTTCGGAAATGAAGTCCGGAACGTTTTCAGACTCTCTCACGACTTCTTCTGGAAACTCAGAAGGAATATTGTATTTATGAACAATGGTTAGAATCTCAATGCCCGGTTCGTCTTTGTGTCCGATGGTACGGTTGATAATCCCCACAAAGTCATTTCCGGATTCAATGCCAGAGTAGTCTGTTATTTCGACTTGAACAATGGTACCAGCGACTGGTCTCAAGCCTTTTGCCTCAATTTGGATCAGGGCATCCGGGAGCTTCTTGTCTTTGGGTGTGACATACCCATAAAAACCTGTTTCCTTCACTTCGTTATCATCGTACGGTGTAAACTCCCCATAGATATACTGACTGCCCCGTTCAACGACTTCAACGACTCGGCCTTCAGGACCTTTATCGTTTCTTGGATCGGCTTCTTTAGTTAATTCGACTCTTACCATATCCCCGTGCAAAGCTGTATTGGTTTCATTTGGTGGAATAAATAAGTCTTTTTCATAATCCTCAACCGCCACGAAACCAAAGCCTCTGTCACTGCCGAAGAATTTTCCTTCCAGCAAGTTAGCTGATTCTTTTAGTTTAAACTTTCCGCTTTTCATCAATACAATGCGGTCTTCTCTTTCTAATTCCGCAATGGCTTTGACTAGTTTTTTAAAAGCCCCAGATCCTGTTTTATTTAAGCTTTGACTGATTTCATTGACTTCAACAGGGCCTTGGGCATCGTGTTCCATATAGTCTATAATCTGTTTTTTCAACTCTCTTATTTCTTTGTCTTTTTCTTTACTCATACTTAGCCTCCATTCCAATCGAGTGATGAGAGGAATGACAACACGTCCACTTGTAATTCTTTCCCAATTCTTCCAGTTGTTAAGACGTGTGGCGCGTTATCATACCAGTGGAAATCAACATCCGCTTGTGTTAATGCGTCTTTAAAATCAACAGCGCTTTGTTTATCAATCATTTCATCTTTATCCCCTTGGGCTATAAAGATTTTCTTGTCTAAGCGAGAGTAGCTGCCTTCTATTGAAGAAACATGTTCGTTTATACTGTCTAAAACGGTTTGTAATTTCACTTCAGCTGACGTTTTCAAACCAGCTATTTCTTCTTTTGAGTAGCCTTCCTGTTTCTTCATGGATTCATACCAAATCATAAAGTTTTCTGGAACGTTAGAAGAATACTTAGCAATCACTGGAGAGGCAAATATCCCTCCGCCTTTGACTTCTTCTTCTAAGAGTAAGGTGGTCGCTACAATCCCTCCTAAAGATAGGCCAAATATAGCGATTTCCTCGTATCCTTTTTCTCTTAAGAAGGCCAAAGCCTCTCTTCCGTCTTGTACCCAGTCGCTCATATCATAATCGAAAATATCATCTGGGTCACCCGTGCCATGGCCAGAAAAGACAGGAGCGTATACCGTATAACCGGCTCGTTCTAATGCTCGTCCTAAACTTAACATGTCTTTTGAATTACTGGTAAAAGCATGAAATAACAAGACAGCTCGTGAGCCATTTTCGTAAAATAAATCTTTTTTATTCATAATATCTTTCTATCTCCCTTCATCGTCTCTTCTATTTTACCGTATTTTCAGCTTATTTAATACCAAAACACAATGTTTCTAAATCTTAGATAGAGAAAAAGTACCCCTGCCTTATCCTCTGTAAGCAGAGAACAAAAAGGGGTACTTCATTTTTTAATTCATTTTAGAAGAAACGAGTAAGTAAAAAGGCTAAAACAAAGAATAAAATCAAGCTGACAATCGTTGTTTTAATTAAAACAGCTTCAAATCCGCGTGCTTTTTGTTTGCCGAATAACTGACTAGCGCCACCTAAGAACGCATTTGATGCACTTTGTGTTTTTGTTGGTTGCATAGCGATTACAATTATAATGAATACAGATAAACTCAACATCAATGTTAGTAAAATTTCGTACATGAAACAGGTACCCCCTTCATATAAATCTCCTACCGTTAAATATAGCATAAGTCTGGCTCAATATCTAGTTCTTAAAAGAATTAAATGTGACATACCATGCATCGTATTAGTTATTTTGACTATTTTCGCTTACAGAACTATCAAGCGTGAAAGCCCACGGTTTTAATCGTGGGATGAGAGCGTAAATGGAGATAAATGTCTGCTTGTTTTGTCTTCTTTTTCTTTTAAAAATAAGTGTACATTTCTCTAGCCTTTCCGTTGACGGAGTGATATACTAAAGTTAACAACAAGAACACACGTTTGTATTCGTGATAGAGGTGAAGCGAGTGAAAAAAGAACAGACCGATACCTGTGTTAA
>NZ_BAAACW010000021.1:32572-46683 GCF_039521845.1 Alkalibacterium iburiense | reverse complement strand
TTTTTTTGACCCCACGCTGGAAGCTTTCCGGAACCCCCGGCATAGCCGAGGGTTTTCAAAGACCATAATAATATGAGAAGCAGCGCACCGGTCTTTTAGCAGATGCAACGATTCAAGCGCTTCTTCTTTTTCCCAGTCACCTTTTTTGCTTAAATAACCAAACGTAAATCCTCGAATAAAATCCATTAATACACTCCTCTTCAAAACATCTTGTATACGTATGTACATTAAACATGCAACCTTACAATTCGAAATACCATTTTGGATCTTCATTCTCATCTACTGACATGTAGTTTTTAAATATTTTTTCAGTAATAAAACTTGTAAAAAATAACATAATAGACGGAACAATGAAAGCCAGCGGTATCGGTATAAGTAATATTAATAATCCGGCTGCTATATATATAATGAATAATAAAATAGTAGAAGGTAAATGTTTAAACAGCATAAATAATGATAATTTCAGTAATTCCATCGTCTTTAATTTAAATCGAGACAATACAATCGGGTAGTAAATAAGCAAACCGAAACAAATTATAGCGAGTAGGATAAATACGGCATAACTGAGTGCTCCGAATAAGGAAGGCGACTGAGATACGTAAAGTAAATCAATATACAAGACAACAGCCGATACCACTAAAGCTGTTCCCATAAGTAAGCCTTTCTTTATTTCTCTTTTAAATGCCTCCCAATACTCTCTCATAGGGTAACCATTTTCTGTTCGGACTGTTTTCACTGTCGCATAATAAAGAGCAGAAAGAGAGGAAACGATTGTTATGAGTGGAATACTGGTTAGCAAGAATAGTAAATTGAGTATAATCAGGTTCCCAAATTTATTCATAAACCGGTAAAACAGCCCATCGTATTTAAATAATTTCTTCATTAGTCGTTTCCTTCTTTCTCAATCTTTATATTAGTCTAACGAATAAGTGGATAAATCAGGCAGTTCATCTAATGTCAGTACTCTTTCGTGAGAATACACTTTTTGAAGCATGTCTTTTTCTGTATATTCCTCTGAGTAACGACCTAACCCATTTATAACAAACTCACCATTCCATGTAGTAAAGTAACTCCACATGATGTTATCTCGAATCATCAGATCCGGATCTGGTATGACCCCATTCTCTGTATAAGCAATGATTTTTTTAGCATCAGTATAGTCCATTGCTTGTGCAAAACGTTCTGCTTGAGAGCCATAAACATGTTTTCCTGGGTAAATGTCTTCTCCTATAATATCAACATAGGCATCTCCAGGATACCATTCTTTTCCTTGGCCATTCCAAACCCAAATGAGGTTGTTCAATTCATGGACAGTCACATAACGATCGTACATCAGCTGCCATAATTTGATAAATGATTCAGGCCCGCTGTCGCCCCACCAGAACCATCCACCACTCGCTTCATGAAGAGGTCTCCATAGGATAGGGATATTCTGGTCTTGTAATTTTTTCAAGCGTTCAGCTACTTCATCCATTTCCTTAACGATTAAATCATAGCCTTCCGGGTCTTCCCCATTCATGATTTTACCTAAGTCGATGAAGGTATGCTCGGTGTAAAAACCACTCCACCAAGGGTGTTCATTCGTATCGTACAAATATTTTTCTGGAGCATTCCAGTGCCACATAAACGTCACGATTCCACCCATGTCATGGAATGTTTCAGCGTGTTTCAATACATTCGGAGGAGATAGACGGTCTCTTCTGGAAGCTGACTCATCAATAAAATCCAGCCCTAAAATAGCAGGTGTTTTCCCACCAGTTTCTTTTGCAATAGCTTGAAACTCCTGACTTAAATGACCGTCGTTAGCACTTTGTCCTGACAGAATATTCTTTCCATAATTATCCACTAAAAACTGCATCAACTGCCTGGCTTCTTTTGTTGCCCTCGGATTAACTAATGTCGCATCCAGCTGATACGTTTCTTGACTAATTGGTTTTGTCTTCATCACTTTCAGTCCTTTAACTGCAATGTATCCCCAGAACTTTTCAATCTTTACCGAGTGGTTTCCTTTTTCAAGATACACATACCTTACAGCAGAATCAGAGAAGACCTCTGGTTCTGAATGGATTTCGCCTACTTCCTCACCATCCACTATAAGATAATTGGTTTTCTCTCCACCTACTCCGTATGTTTGAAAGCTTAAGTCATACATGCCTTCTTCCTCAATATAGATATCAAAAACAATAAATGAACTATCATCTTCGAGCCCTTGGAGGTAAGGGACTGTCTCACCGTTTTCATGAAGAGTCAACTTTTTGACATCCCCTGAATGACCAGCCCCTTCGACTCCATAAAACCAGCTATCATCATTGAATTGAGTATTTTCCGGGTATTTTTTTCTCTGAGATTGTTCTTTATTCTGCGCGAAAGCTGTCCAGACCGTCTTGTAAGACTTGTCTGTAAGATTCTACAGCTTGTGACACCGTCATTTCACCCATGAAGATGTTATATAGCGCATCGCCTGCTCCACCGTTTACGTCAGAGTATTTCCATAGATCGCCATTTCCGCTTGAACCAATCTCTAATGCTAAATCCATATCTTCTACGCTAGTGAAGGCTGTTTCGAACCAGTCATAGTTATCGCGTAAATCAATATCATAGGCAAACCAGTTTCTGAATTCTTCAAAGATTTGATAAACAGCTTGGGCATCTTCTACCCCAGTTGGAATAAAGTAGTGGTTACCAATAGCTTCTCCAGCAGTTGTGCCGTCACCATTCGGACCTTGTGGCCATCTGACGATTCTGTAGTCATAGCTCAAGTCTGGGCCGTTAGAGACCAAGCTCCATGCGTGTACTGGAGCAAAAGCGACACTTCCGTCAACCCATGCATTGTACTGCCCGTCCCAGTCATCAGAATACGGTCTAGCAAAGTTATCGACATGGTACATATTGTAGATAAACTCTAAGGCCTCAACTGTTGCCGGATCACTTAAGCCCTCATCTAACGTATTCGCAATCGCTCCACCATTAGATGCTACAAATTCCATAGTCGTATCAGTAGTCACTCCACCGAAGCCGTAAACATCAATGTTTCCATCTCCATCTGTGTCACGTGTAGCTGCTTGGGCTAACTCAGCAAATTTATCCCAAGTCCACTCCCCATTTTCCATTAATGTCCACGGATCTTCTAATCCTAGCTCTTCTAACATAGTAGCATTGTAAAGCATGTATGTGGCACTTTGTGGAATAGCTGTTTCTGCAAATAGATACTCTTCCCCAAATGTATCTAGAGGCGTCATAACTGTTTGGTCATTTTTGATGTCGGCATAATCAGGAGCTAATTCTTCAATAGGAATGGCATAGCCGTTCATCGCCGGAGATAGACCAAACTGTAAATCAACCGTATATATGTCGTAGTCAGGTGTTCCAGAAACAACGGATGTGTTAATGCTGTCAATCATTCCTTCCCAACCTAAGTTTTCATACTCGATTCGGACATTATATTTTTCTTCAATCCGTCTGACGTTATCAATTTCCATTTGAGCATTTTCTACGTTACCCACTTCAGGGTTATCCATTGGATCTGTGTGTCGGCTATCATAGAAGAAATCCCACCATGTGGCTACTTTGATAGTTCTTCCACCCATGTCAATCGCTGGATAGTGAGCAAAGGGATCTTCAGAACCCTCTTCTTCTGTTCCTTCTTCATCAGCTGGTGTTTCTTCAGCTACCTCTTCAGTTTCTGCGTTAGCATCTTCTGTTGTCTCTTCTGTATCTGTATTTCCATTCCCACATGCAGCTAACAGTAAAGCTGTTGATGCTAAATATAAAAATTTCCATTTTTTGGTCATGTTGTTTTCTCCTTATTGTTTGTTTTTTATAATGCAGTTAATCCCTTTACTAATGGTTTATCCAACTATTCCACTTCGCTCAATACCTTCTATAAATTGTCTTTGCAGGAGTATATAAAATACAACCACTGGTATGAGTACGAGTACGATTCCAGCATGCAGATAAATCTGCTGAACAACCGGGTCTTTAATTTCATCCAAGAAGGCTACTGTCGATTGCAGAGTGGAAATTCTCATACTCATCAATGACCCTGAATTTAGAGCGAATAACCTCGGATAAAACGTATCGTTATATTGCCATACGACTGAAAATACAGTAACTGTTACAATTGAGGGGATAGCATTTGGGATCATTACACGGAAATATGTATAAAAAGCCCCTGCGCCATCTATAAATGCAGCTTCTTCTATTTCTTTCGGCAAGCCTCTGAAAAACTGGTTGAATATATATATAAACAGTCCAGATCGGAGACCGCTTCCAAAAAGGGTCATAAGGTAAACTGGTCTGGTTGAACCTAACCAGTTCTGTGGCCCGTTGGCAAAAAGTGAAAGAACACCGAATGGGTCAAAATTTCTAAACAACATATACAAAGGTATCATTATGGTATGAGTCGGGATGACAATGGTTAAAATCACACACGCAAAAAGTATTTTTTTAAACGGGAAATCAAACCGGGCAAAACCGTATCCTACCATAGAGGTTATAAATACCTGTATAATCGTCAGCGTCAATGTGTATACAGCTGTTTGGGCTAATGTTGACCAATAATCCATTCTCAAAAATGCTGATCTGTAGGCATCCAGCGTCGCTTCCATCGGTAGCAGAAAAACGGCTGGATTATACATATCGCTTGCTGAGAAAAATGAACTGGCAAATATATTGATTAATGGAGAAAGCACGATATAGGCTACCCCAATCAATACGAGCCATTTGAATATTCCTAAGAGAATACGCGTGGCTTTTTTCTTCACCAACCTCTCTAAATTTTCATTCCCTTTTATCACACTAATGCGATTTGCTTTCTTTTGGTTATCTTTAACTGTTGATTCCATCTTATTCCTCCTTTCTTCTTAAACTGATTAGTTGTAATAAAAGGTTTTTTTAGAAATAATGTAACCTGAAATACCTAAGATAATACAGACTAGTATTGTGCTGACTAAACTCATTGCTGAGCCTGCCCCATAATTGTAATTGGTGAAAGCGACTGTCTGTGTTTTTTCTACGACCTCACTTTGAACAAAGGAGTCTACGATGGTGTAGACAATATTAGTTAAAATTAAAGGGGAGACCATGGGAAAAGTGATTTTCCAAAATGTTTCATAGGCTGTGGCCCCTTCTATTTCAGCTACTTCATATAAGGCATGAGGGATACTTTGCAAAGCCGCTATGAATATGACAATTTGTACACCAGAAGATCTGACTATTAAATAAATTCTAGAAACAGCTCCTGTGATATATTCAAGAATAGCGACTGGGAACCCAATGTCAGTGAAAGTCATCATGATTGTATTTAAATTCAGTCCCTCTGTTGCTGCAGCGGCGACTTCACTTGAAACAGGACTGACTCCTCCTACAATGTTTTGTTGAGCAAATTCCAGTGCGCTGTTAATGGCTCCGGCATTCATGATAACGGGTAGGAAGAAAATCGCCCGCATCACTGTTCGGCCACGGAACTTTCCATTCAGCAGCATGGCCATAAACAAGGAGAAGAAGATGATTAACGGCACATCAACTAAAATATCTACTACGGTATTCACAATAATCTGGTTAAATTCAGGATCCTGGAAAAAGGCAAATCGGAAATTGTCTAGCCCGATAAAGTTAGTTGTAAATCCGCCTGTTTCTAAAGCACTCACATCACTTAATGAAAATTCGATTGTTTGAAGAATGCCTCGCAGGTAAAAGTACAAAAATCCAAACAGCCAGGGAGAGATAAAGACTAAGCCCGTCAAGGCTCGTTTGTTTTTCAAAGATAGCTTTTTCTTCATTATCTTCCCTCCTCTGTTTGTTCAAAATTCATAGCTTGTATGGTCACTCCATCTACTTCTACCTCTTCATTTGAGCGATTGACATAAAAGACATGACCGTTGTCATAAGTGATTTTTCGTACACCATTCTCTAACACTTCGTGTGATGTCATCGCACTGTTTATGACTGGTTTTAAAGCTTCATTAACGACCTCGTACATCTCACTTGCCTGTTCTACCCACGTGTTGTGATCAGTAGAATAATAATGATTTAAGGATGTGTATTTCATTTCCACTGAATTAACATAAGACAAAGCATAGCGTGGGGCACTGCCTGTTTCTATTAAATCCAATAGCGTCCGTGTATAATCGACTTCTCCACTTAAATTAATGGGTTCTCCTGTATAAGGGATAGATCCGTGAACCACCATTTGATAAAACGGAATGTGAGTGTCCACTATGTGAAAACCTGCTCCCTTGGTCGGTACACTGATTAAATCTTCAGCGTATGGAAGGGAATAGGCATTGCCTCCCTTTACCATAAGTGATTTTTCTGTTTCAGATAACTGGTTGAAAGCTTGTTCTACTACTTGCTTAGACGATTCTCTATTAATAACTTCTGTTCGTTTCTTATCTGATGAAAGCACATCTCCCAAATCTCTTAATGAGACTCCTGATAATGGATAGTCGACAACATTATCGGCAAATTTCCCAACATAGCGATTTAAGAATTTAGGTGAGACGATAGAATAAATAGCCTCATCATAGCCGAGTGAAGCTGTTTCTCTCACGGTTTGAGGGTTAACCTTTCCTCTTACAACAGCCATTCCAGAGTAATATTTCGCACTCTCTAAAGCTAAATTATAGTTTTTAGATGTTCTGGAAACCTGCTGGAAAGCCACATCTCCGTATAGCTTCCCTCCTGTCCCTTCAACCGTTTCTTTTAAGGCTTCCATATCTCTTTGGCCACCTAATTTACGTACATCACGTATTTTTTGAGGGGCATCATGATAATATCCGCCATTGAACCAGCCTAAATAGTTTAATCGAATATTAGTGACATCCTGTTCCGTTAACCTATGAACTATAGACTGAGCTTCTTCAAATGAGGTCATAATTTCCATCGAAGTATAAGGTACACCTAAGATTTCTTTTTGTTTTTGAACGCCGCCCACTATATCTAAATAGAAAGGAAGGTTCTCCATATCCGCCTGTTTAACTAGCCTCTTTTCTTCTAAAAGCTGGTTTCTATACACAGTCGCCATATCCGAGTAAGTAATGTCTTCTCCTGGCAACAAGGTGTATTCGATTGAAAAAGTCACATCATACCGGTCTCTTTCCACTACAGGTAAATCCGCTTCATTCCCGGTTATTCCAAACATGCTTAACTGTTCTGTTCCTCTTAGAGCAATAGTTGGATAAACATAGTTGTAAGAGTTTAAACGCTGAGCTACATCTGCTTTTATTTGAGAAAGTGAATCACCTGATTGGATGACAGCTAATATACCACCGGTCTCATTTTTTATACCAAAGATAGGTAAACGTGCTATTTCTCTTTCCTCAGTCGTCACATACCCTTTGGAAGAAATATCTAAATCATAAACATATTGACTATACGGGTCGGTTTTTTTGCCGTTATTCAAATATATCAACGATCCCGATCCGTTAGGCACTAACATATAGCCTTCTTTATCTAAGCCTTGTGCTCCGAAAAACTTTAATACTTCTATACTGGCTATGCTGCTGCCTTCTGATTCTTCAATCAATTCACTTGGCATATCTACCTTTAAACCAGAATCTGTTAAGGTATATTCCAAAGCCACTGTAAAACTCAGTCGCTCGGATTCTCCCTCTTCTGCAAGTAATGCATCATAATCTTCCTGGGTAAATCCGGCTTTCTCAAACAGTTGGTTCATACGATCTAATTTGATTGCTGACCGAATGGTCCCTTCGAGAAGAACCAATTCCCCTTCTTCAGAATCTGAAGGTCCGTAGTTCACACGAATATTCCGCGCATCTGACTCGTCCAGCTGGCTCAAGATGCGTTCTTCTAGTTCAGTTTCTGAAATAGTCACGGGGACAATTCCTGTTTCACTCGTGTTATCCGCTAAAACATATGTATAACGAATCCCATCTTCAATATGCTCTAATGTAAATTGTTCACTAGCTATACTCATATCATAGTTATTCACTCTGACACGATTGCGATTCGAATCAAAATAGTCTATGACTATCTGAGACTGAAGTTCTGACCGGTTACTTCCTGTAGCTAATTCGTCCTGTTCTAAATCAACAGGATTAGAATAGGCGGTCATCCCGCTGTCTTTATCATAAATAGCCACATGAGAGGTCGTTGGATTCGTGTAGAGTTTAAACTGATCATTTTCTGCCGCTAATATCATATCTGGAATATCTCTTGCGCTGTCAGAGAGTGCAGTGAATTCAATCCCTTCCTGAGCAACCGCTGGTGGTTCTATCCAGTTTTTATAGTCATCATGTAGTAAATAATTCAATGCCATATAAAGGGCAAAACCACCGATAGTCAGAAATAGAGTCGTAAGCGTGATGATGAGGATTTTTTTCTTTTTCATTTTTACTCTCCTTTCTAACTCCTAAAGATAATTTCCATATATAAACTATTGAAGAATCCATATATTTGCTGCATTAATGAAAACAGCAGAAACAATAGAAACAGTATAATTAACATGGCAATCCCTGTAAAAAGCATAGTTGCTAAAGCTTTTGTCAGTGTGTAATTATGAATGGTCATGTTACTCATAAAAATTAAAAGCAGAGCCCAAGCAACTGCCAGTCCTATGAGTAAGAAATAAAAAGCTTCTTCGTTAGCCGCAATTAAATGGGATAAGAAGGTAGCTGGTAAAAAGAATAAGATGATAGGTATAACAGAATAACCTGTCGCAGTCACTATATCTTTAAACCGTCCTTCTCCTTCCATCAAAGTTGTAATGGACCAATTCCCCGCACAAAACAGAAAGAATATAGCAAAGATGGAGACTAAATCTATCAAGCTATTAACATCCAGAGGATTCGTGTCATTCACAATGAAACTAGCGTACTGTCGGTTAAGCGAATACGAAAAAGAAGCGAAAAAAACAAACAAGAGAGCGAGTAATAGACTTCCTTTTCCATCATGTCTTACTTCATAAAAACCATCGAATGGATGCGATAAGGAATAAAAGGCATGTTTTAATTTTGCTTTAGACATTGACCTCTCTCCTTTCAGCCACTTGTTTTTTCAATTTAATCTTTTTAGGGAAATAATTCTTAAATTTAAAATTATGCCGTTTATTCAAGTGTCTATAAACCATAAACAGCACTACCCCTAAAACGAGAACAGTCATGATCAGATTGAAATTCTCTTGCATGATTTCATTACGATAACGTCTGTAAGCAATGGAATAGTAATTTCTATCTCTTCCTCTATTGAGGTACTCGACAGCTAAAGCATTGTCTCCATTAGCTAAATGAGCTTTCCCGATACCGATGTAAGCCATTTCATTGTTTGCATCGAGTTTTAATACTTCTTGCCATAAAGCGACGGTCTCTGATTCGTCTCCCAAGTAGCGTTTTTCTACAGCCTGATTGATTAAGGCACCGTAATGTGTCGGTTCAAAACTCAAAATAGCATTATTCCCCGCATCCAGTACGATTAAATCGTCTCCCTTCTGAGCTATAGCAGCCGGTCGGCGGAAAGTTCCTTTTTGCGTCCCCATTCCACCAAAAACATATAATAAGTTTCCTTCATAATCGTACGTGAATATACGTCCTCTATTAGAATCTAAAGTGGAGTATACGCCGTTCCCACGATAGACAACGTCTCTAAAGGTTGAAGGTCCGGCATAAGCTCCTCTTAATGGATAAGTGACATCTCCACCTAAATCATTTCGCGGACTTGTTTTAATCACATCTTGTCCTTTTGGATTTAAACGTCTGACTGCCTGGTCTCCTAACGTATCAATGTTTGAGGCATAGATGAATCCATCCGGATCCACGTCCATACCCGTAAACTCTGTCGGAATGTACAGGACTTGTCTCGCTCTTTGCTCTCTAGTCGATAATAATCGCCAAACTTTTTGACTAAAGGAAAGCGATACGTTTATAGTTCCGCTGAAACCATTGAATTGTCCCATTTCGTCAAATGTCATAATTCCTTGATACATATTATTTGAAATAACGTAGACACGGTCGGCATAGTCAACGGCTACTTTTAAAGGCGTAAAGACAAAACCGTCTCCTAATATCTCTGATTGGGGATCCTGAATCGTTTTAACTAGTTTGTGGTCGCGATCTAACACAACAATTCGGTTATTATTGGAATCTGCAATGTATAACTCCTCTTTGTCAGATACAAAAACGCCGCTTGGGGTGTTAAAGGTTTCTGTTTCGCCTTCTGAGTCGAAGCTTTCAATCACCTCTATATAATGAAAGTCATGGTCCAGCACCACGATACGATTGTTACCCGTATCTGCCACATATATTCTTCCGTCATTCGTAACGGTAATATCTTGAGGGTTATTAAATTGTCCACTTTCCAAATCCTGACCTGTTATTGTCAAGTCAGGTGTATAAGGCGCAGGGATATTAATCGGATCCTCCCAATAATCATACGTGTACGTGTGGTAAGGAACCTCTGCGGATACAGTAAGCGTCTGTACAGACAGGAGAAGCAGCAATATGAGTGTGAATCCTATTTTTATTTTTTTCATATTTATTTACTCCTTCATTCCTGATGTGGTCATCGTTTCAATAACCTGGCTTTGACACATGATGAAGAATGTAATTGGAACAGCCGCAATAATTAACTGAACGACAGCCGCAGCTCCTTGTCTAGCGGGACCCCCATTGGTAATCTGATACAAAGCAAACTGTAGGGGTTTAATCTGCTCACTTCTCAAGAAGCCACTTCCTGTATTGGCCCATAAAGACTGGAACTGGAAAATGGCTAGCGTCATCCAGGCAGGCTTGACATTCGGCATAACTATCTTCCAGAAAATCATCCATTCACTAGCTCCGTCTATATAAGCGCTTTCTATGAGTGAGTCTGGTATTTGTTCCATAAACTGCTTCATTAAATACAAGCCTAGTCCGTATGCAAAAGCGGGTAAGATAACAGCTAAGT
This sequence comes from Alkalibacterium iburiense, assembly GCF_039521845.1. Classification (NCBI taxonomy): domain Bacteria; kingdom Bacillati; phylum Bacillota; class Bacilli; order Lactobacillales; family Carnobacteriaceae; genus Alkalibacterium; species Alkalibacterium iburiense. Next base: position 35,784 of record NZ_BAAACW010000021.1, on the reverse strand, counting down.
AAGTGTTGTTAATCCCCATAAATGAAATAATCATATAGTTGGGAATAAAGGTTACTTGATAACTGAACATCAGTGAAAGAACAACCATTTGAAAAAGCAGCTTTTTCCCAGGGAAGTCGTGCTTGGCTAGCGGATAAGCCGCCATTGACGCCAAAATGATATGCCCTACTGTTCCAATACCTGTAATCAGCAACGTATTCATAATGTATCTGGAAAAAGGAACCCATGAATTGTTCATTAACACCATTAAGTCCGTAAAGTTTTCAAATGTCGGGTTCTGAACAAAGATACGTGGTGGAAACCGGAATAACTCATCCAGTGGCTTCAATGCATTATTGGCAATCATGATAAGTGGGAGAGCCATGAATACGCCAGCAATGCTCATAATCGTAAACATAAAAGCATTTCCTGCACGTGACCGTCCTAGTTTATGTGTCTTGTTCGGTTTTTTGAGTTTTGAAAAAGGATGTTTCTTTCTCCCTTTCTCTGGTTTGGGCGCTACAGTTTGATCTTTAACCTGTTTCTTTTTTAATGAAATATCCAACTTAATCGCCCACCCTTCCTAGTAATTTCTGAACCATCTTATTCGTCGTCAACATGAGTACAAATAAGACCGTAGCAATGGCAGAGGCATAACCCATCTCGTATCGGATTCCACTGCCGAAGTCCATTAAGTGAGTAACAATGGTTGCTCCCGCATAGTTCACACTAGGATTACCTGCTAACTGCAGTGAAATATCAGCCACGGCAAAGGATTGTGTAATCTGGATTACCGCTCCAAAGAGTAATTGAGGCTTCATAGCTGGCAAAGTGACATACCAGAGCTCTTGCCAACGGTTGGATACTCCGTCTATAGCCGCTGCTTCATATTGTGATTTGTCAATGGTCTGTAAACCGGCTATAAAAGTTAAGAACCCTGTTCCTAAACTCAGCCATAACTGGACCAAGATTAAAACCGGCATGATAAACCGTTCATCTCTCAGCCACTGGATCGGTTCAAAAATCAAACTCCAGCGCATCAGCATCCCATTTAAGTAACCGTATCGGTCTCCTGACAAAATGATCAGCCATACCATAAATGCATTTCCTGAAATGGATGGAGCATAAAAAATCAGTGTCAGAAAGGCTCTTAGTTTTCCTTTAAACTCGTTAATGATCCAAGCAAAGAGTAAACATAGAACATAACTTAATGGACCGGTTATAACTGCGAAAATCAGTGTATTCTTTAAAGCAATCATAAAAATTTCATCATCTAAAAATAGTCTTAAGTAATTTCCCCACCCAGCAAAGGAGGGCCATTCCAGCATGTTAAAGTGTGTGAAACTTAAAACCATTGATGCAATAACTGGCAGAATGGTAAAAAAGAAAAACAGTAAAAAATAGGGAGCTAACATGTAGTAGAATGTTTTGTTTTTCTTAATGTTTTTTTTCAATACGGCATGTTTTGATAAACTTTCCACATTTTCTCCTCCTATGGTGATGTGAGTATATCCATGTTAAATTCGTTTCGTTTATGGTTTATTTCATCATTAATGTAGCGCACGTATTCTGTTAATGCTTCTCTCGGTGCCATGTTCTGGTTCACCACTGTTCTATAGAAGGCGTTATTCACATTTCTCCAAGTAAAGTACCCGCCTGGCACTTGAGGAATGCCTCTTAAATTTTCCATTTGAGCTGATAGAGCCTGATAATCCCGAGTTGGCCAAGGAAGATTTTCAAAGGCGTGTCTATTAGCAGTTGGGTAGCGTGCCGCAGCTCCCATTAAACTTTCCAGTTCTTTACCAAAAGCCGTCTGTGCTTCTTCTGATACCCACCACTTCAAGAATTCCCAAGAATTTTCTTTACTGGATGTTCCTTCCATCATTACAGCCGCTGTGGAACTCGTTCTTCCATCTGGCATATAAATCCCATTCGTTGTCACGGTATTATCAATGGTTCCATCTTCTCTAACCGTTCCAGGAACAGTTGTAAAGCCCCACAATCCACGAATATCTGGTGCTGAAACCATTAAGTTATTATACGTTGTGAAGTCTGAAATGATGATAGGGGATTCACCTGTACGAAAACGTTGTTCAATATTTGTTTCTCTGTCTAAGGTGTAGTCTGAATAAAATTCTGTAAATTCTCTGAAGGCTTGAATCCCTTCTTCTGAGTCTATTGCTGAACGAATTCCATTTTCTTCATAATACTCTCCTCCATTTTGATAAAGGAGCATGGAGTAAGTCTGTTCTGACGGCAGCATACCTAAGTCCATCTGGTTTTTACTTAAAACAGAAAGAGCCACTTTCATTTCATCCCATGTCTGCGGTAAATCTAAATCCAACTCAGCCAGGATGTCTCTTCTATAAAACATCATGGGGAAAGTTTGTGTTTCAGGGAGTCCGTATATGTTATCTTGATAGACATAAGGTTCCCAAGCGCTTTCAAAAAAGTCGTCTTGAATCGAATGGATATCTTCGAACTCACTTAAGTCAATAACGGCATTTCTTAAGCCGTAATTCATCGGCCAGTCATTGGCTACTCCTAAGGCTACATCTGGTCCTTGACCAGCTAATGTTGCTTGAAGCAGCGTATTAATATCTACCAGTTCGACATTGACATTAATGCCTGTTTCATAAGTAAAGTTCTCATCGGCTAGTTTTTTCAGCACATTCGCTTGGTCTCGTCCGCTCCCAATCCAAACAGTGATAGTTTCTGATTGTTCCGATGCGTCTGCCACATTTCCGATGACATTGTAATCAATAATGAATGAGTAGTAGAGTTTTTTTGCTTCATGAGCCAGCTTACTGAACAGTCCCGCATGGTGTGACGGTGCCGGTGTATCTGGTGACGTAAAGTAAATAGCATCGATTTGAAGCGGCTGTTCAATAACTTGCATAATCCATGTTCCCAAAGCACTGACGTTCATTTTATAAGAGTCAATTACTCTTGAAAACAGTTCAGGGTTTCGTATTAAGCTGTCAAGCTGGTCCCTCATTGTGATGATTACAGCTTCTTTTTCACTGCTCATGCCACCCATTTGTCCTAATTGATCTAAGACTTGATTTAAGTCATCTCGTACATCTGTCAAGTTTTGAACTAGATTAGGAACAGAAGACTCAATTTGGTAGTCGCGAAATTCGTCAGGTGATACCCCTGTAATCCGAATAACGGTTCTATATATAGAGTTTAAGTCGAAAATAGCTTGTTCGACTTCTCCAACAACAGTCGAA
>NZ_BAAACW010000021.1:0-32505 GCF_039521845.1 Alkalibacterium iburiense | reverse complement strand
TCTTCTTCATCGACTAAAGTGTACATGTCCCAGTCACTTCTGTATTCAAAGCCGTAGTCACTCAACTCTTCGTATGGAGATTTTCCATTTATCAAGATACGTCTGGCTACTCGAGATCCTCTCATGAAGTTCTGTTTAGCGTGGAAAGATAGTTCATAGTAACCCGCTTCTTCTGCTTCAAAATCCCATTCAATCCACTGACCTACTGATCTCCAGTTGTTTCCTCCAATGGTGTTATTCAGTAATTCTTTTGCACTATAAGGATACACAGCGGGAGATGACTGGTCCTGTACAGGGTATAGCATTTGAGAAGATTTTCTATTCGCGTGTTCACCTTGGATTTCAATAACCTGATTAGAGGTGTTTTTTTCATTTGTTTGAGTCAAATAGTCCTCATAACTTAAGTTCGTCTCTTTTTCTTTCAAAATGAGTTCTTTCAAAACCATCGGCTCTCGTTGAGAAACAATGGTTAAAGTATGTGTCCCTTTTTCTAGATGAAACCCTAGCGAATCGACAACATACCCATTGCTGTCCTGCAACTTGACTTCCATCCATTCTGGATTCTCAATTTGTGATGGTCTTAATTCATTCCCTTGATTATCTCTTTCCCAGGTGTCTGTACTGTTTACCCAAATACGAGGGAATTCAATTAGACTCAATTCTGAATAAGGCAGTTCTTCATTTAAGAAAAAACTTCTCTGAATAGCGGCGCTATTTCCTTCAACAGGGTAATAGAGAAGCGATAACTCATAAAAACCCGTTTTATCTACTTCAAAAGTATACTCAATCAGTCCCGTGTCGTCTGTTAATAAAGACTGACCCGTATCACCCTCGAAATTGTCTAATACAGCCACTTCCATCTCTTCTATTCTGGAATATTCCACCGCAGGAATCCGTATTTCTGGCAACTGGTCAGGGGACGAGTCTCGCTCAGTCATATAGGTTTGAAAATTAGGAGCTTCCATATAAAAATCCAGTTTAGCTTCGAAATCATCCAGTGTGCTTTCTTCTGCCTGTACTTCTGTCACACGGAATATATGTAATAAACTGATAAAGGCCATGAGTTTAATTACAAAGAAGGGGACTTTTCTGTCGTTCTTTTCTTTTTTCATATCCATACATCCATTCCTTTATATTTATTTCAAAGCGATAGCGCTTCATATACCTTATATTAGAAAACAATTAGAACAATATGTGCAATTTAAAAAACAATTATATGTAATTTTATAAGTATATACTTACTAGTGTAACCGTTATCAATATTATGTACTATTTTTCTGCATTTGTAAATTGAATTTAGATAAAAAATGAAATATTTTTTATGCTGACAAATTTTTGTAACATTTTACACAAGTGAGAGACACTTTTTAATTAAAGTGTCTCAACACCTGAATAAAATTTATTCTTTTGCCGTTATTTTTATGATTTTACTATGGAAATCTGCTTTTCCATTGAGTGACCAGAAATCGCTTCTTGTTTTCTCATTTCGACTGAAGAATAGACCTGCATTTTTTAAATCCGAACCGTATCTTTCTTCCTGATCAGGTTGAATGACATAAAGAGTGTCTTCATCCAATCCCTCTAATTTAAGACGGCTATAGCCAGGATTGGGTTTAGCTAAGACCTGATAGTAGCCTACTATGGCTTCTTTCTTATTCTCAGAAACGACCATCCATGCTGTTTCATTTCCTTCGAATGGGCTGAGTAAACGATAGAATGTTCCGGAATGAATCAGTTTTCTATTCTCTTTGAAAAAGGCAATATGGTCTTTCATTCTCTCACTATCTTCATCACTTATTTGCGTCACATCCAGTTCGTAACCAAATGTTCCGAAGTAAGCCACAGCTGCACGCATCTCCATAGATGTCAGGCGTCCCACTTGGTGATTCGGTACGGCAGAGACATGACTGCCTATGCTGGATAAAGGATAGACGAGTGACGTCCCGTATTGTATTTTGAGTCTTTCAACGGCGTCTGTATCGTCACTTGTCCATGTTTGTGGAGCATAATACAGCATGCCCGGGTCAAACCGTGCTCCGCCTCCTGCACATGATTCAATTAAGAGGTGTGGGTATTTTTCGAGCAGTCGGTCATAAAGAGTGTACACACCTAAAATGTAACGGTGGTAAAGCTCTCCTTGACGTTCGCTTGGTAAAGCGGTAGAAAAAGCTTCTGAAATATAACGGTTCATGTCCCATTTAATATAGTCAATATCGCTGTCTTCCAAGATGGCATCCATTTGTTTGAAAATGTTATCGACCACATCTGGGTTAGAGAAATCTAAAACAAACTGGTTCCGTCCATGGGAAATGTTTTTATCCGGCACACCTATAATCCAATCTGGATGCTCTTCATAGAGCGGAGTATCCTTATTAACCATTTCAGGCTCGAACCATAGACCGAATTTTAGCCCGAGCTCATGTACTTTCTCGGATAAGCCTTTAATCCCATTAGGAAGTTTGGTTTTATCGACTGTCCAATCGCCTAATGAACTGGAATCGTCATCTCTTTTTCCAAACCAGCCATCATCTAACACAAATAGCTCAATGCCCAAGTCAGCTGCTTCTTCAGCAATCGTCAGTATTTTCGCTTCATCGAAGTCGAAATACGTGGCTTCCCAATTATTAATTAGGATTGGTCTGTTTTCTTCTTTCCAAGGATCTCTGGCTAAACGTTTGCGGTATAACTCATGGAAAGTCTGACTCATCCCGTTTATTCCATTATCAGAATAGACCATCACCGCTTCTGGTGTTTGGAATGATTCGTTCCCTTCTAATTTCCATCTAAACTGGTAAGGATGTATCCCCATCGTCACTCTTGCCACATCATACGTGTCTACTTCTACTTGTCCTAAATGATTGCCACTATAGACTAAGCTGAAGCCATAAACTTCCCCATGGGTTTCAGTTGTCGTTGGTCTAGCCAAGGCAAAGAAAGGATTATGTGTATGACTACTGGCTCCCCGAACTGTTCCAATGGACTGGACCCCTTTAAATAATGCTTTTCTTTCTACGTGTCTTTCTCTGGCCCATGCACCATATAAATGAATCATTTCGAAATTACTGTCAGGCAAATCGACACTTGTGCTCATCACATTTTCCAAGAACAGCTCTTCTTCCCCTTCATTGATGAATCGACTACTACGGGTAATAACAGCTTGATCTTTGAATACCGTATAGTATAAGTGCAATGAAATAGCTGAATAACGGTCTTTTAATTTTACGATAAGCGTTTGGGCTTCATCTTCCCTTTCAGTATAAGTAGCTGGTAAACCGTCTAGGACTGGCTTCCCATCTAACACTTCATACTCTTTATATTCAAAATGAGACACCTTATCGCCTTTTGGATAATGTAACTGAAAAGCGGGTTGTCTAAAGTCAGTCGTACCAAAACCTGGATATTCTTGCTTAATGTGTTCAAGAGACGATGTTTGACTCTTTTCATATAAGTTGTTAGATGGACGCGCTTCTCTTTCGATGAGATAGCTTAAAGATGGCAAGTGATGTATTTTCTTACCAAAATATAAATGTTCTAACTGGTTGCTTTTTTCCATAACTCTAAAGACGTAACTGATTGAATCGTTGGTCAGATGAAATTCTAGTGCTTTTTCATTAATATGAATCAATGTGTTTCCATTCGTCATGAATAAAATACCCCCTGAGTTTGTCTGCTGTTTTCGGATAATGTTCATGCCCGTACTCGGGCAGTATGAGTACTTTTTTTGCGCAGTTTAGTTTGTTGTATACCGCAAACTGAGTGATAGGAAAGCAGATAGTGTCTGCTAGCCCTGTAACCATGATAACGCTTGCTTTTATACGTGAAACAAAATGCTGAACATCTATGTACTCTAACGTTTTAAAAAAATAATCTTCTCTTTCATGTAAAGGATCTCTAAATCGAAACCAGTAGTAGAGTTCTTCGTAGGCTGAACTTTGAACATCAAGTGTATAGGCCATTCGGTAATCACTTAAAAAGGGATGATGAACCGCGACTTTTTTAATTCTTGGTTCAAGCGAGGCACACACGAGAGCCAATGCCCCTCCTTGTGATGAGCCCTGCACAGATATAACTTCTTCATCCACTTCATCTAAATCCATTAAAATCCGAGAAGCAATCACGGTGTCCATAAAAACCTTTGTGTAATAGAGGTGATCTTTTCCTTCTTCCACTCCTCTAATGACAAACCCTTTTAATGCACTTCCTTTGACTGACGTTTCTCTGTTTTCTGATAATCCACCCTGTCCACGGCAATCCATTGCCAACACCACATATCCCTCTGCCACCCAGCCGATTTTATCACTGTAATCTCCACTGTTGCCATGATACCCATGAAACAGGAGCATACCGGGTTGCTTGCCTGATGTGTGTTTAGGCTTCAGAAGCTGACAGGTTATTTTAGCCCCATCTACTCCCTCAAAGATTAATTGATAACAATAAGCGACATTTGAAGGAAAGTCTACTTTCTTGATTGTATAGGTTAGTGGATAGTTCTCCAGACTCTTCAATTTTTCGTCCCAAAACGCATCGAAGTCTTCTGGTTTCATTCCGGAACCTTTATATGAAAGATACTCTTTTAATTGTTTACTTGTCATATTACCCTCCTCATTTTTGCATTTCGACATAAGTATATAGTATATTTTAAATATTGTAAATATATACTTATAATAAATTAAATATAATTTTAAACTTTATTTTTTCTTGATATCCGTATATAATAAGGTATGTCATTTTATTTTATTTCTTGAGACTATCGATTCTACTGCTTATACATTTAAAGATTATGAACTATATAAAGGAGCCAGCCATGAAAAAGTATTTATTTATTTACGAAGACATGAAGAACCGCATTTTGAATGGAGAGTTTAAATCAGGTGAACAACTCCCATTTGAAAAAGAGCTTTGTGTGGAATACGAAACCAGTAAGATGACCATAAAAAAAGCGTTTGATTTACTTGTAGAAGATGGTTTAATCATTAAAAAACGTGGTGTCGGTACTTTTATTAAAGACATTGATATGAAGGAAATCGAAAAACTGATTTTTGCCAAACAGTTTATGGGGTTAACAACATCAAATCCTGAAAAAAAAGTAACGAGTAAGGTTCTGCATTTCGATATCATCAAAGCCACACCGCTTATTGAAAAACAGCTGAATATTGCGCCTGAATCATTTGTCTACGATATCCATCGGATTCGCTACGCAGATGATCAGCCTATTGTAGTAGAAAAAACGTATATGCCTATTGATTTAGTTCCTGGGTTAACGGAAAAACACTTGGAAAAATCATTGTATCAGTACATTGAAAATGAATTAGAGTGTAAAATTCAAAGCTCCCATCGAAAAATTACCGTCAGAAAAGCAGATGAAGATGAAACAACGTATTTAGACTTGGAGAAAGGAGATCCTGTAGCTGTTGCCGAACAAGTTGCTTATTTCGATAATGGAAAAGCGTTTGAATTCTCTTTTTCCGTACACCGTTATGACCATTTCAGTGCCCAATTAATCATCACTAAATAAAAAATGATAGGAACCCCTTCTAACAGAGTGGTTCCTATTTTCTTTCCGGTCTTCCTTGAACCATTTCGTATCCGATACCTATAGCTACCAGTAATAACCCGATAACCGCCAGAAGCCAAAGCGTCTTAGAACTGGACTGTTCCCTCGTTCCTCTTTTAAGAGATCTTTGTGCGGCTTTATATTGATTCCCTTCTTCATCTTGAGAGCCGATTCCTCGTATTCTTCCTCCATCGACGATGAGGCGATAGCCATACTCTTCTCCATTGAATAAAGTAAAAATAAGCTCATACGTGCCTTCTTCCAGTAATGCCGTGTAGTCTGATGAGAGCTGAATCCTCCCTTCGTCATATAAAGGGGTAAATTCAACATCATATTCGAGAAAATCCCACCAGTCGTGTGCTAAGACATTTGTTCCCTGTTCATCTTTAGACTGAACGTGGTCTATATGATGGCCATTGAAGTCTGTAGGGATTAAAAAGGGCCTTCCTGTTAGTCCTGTTGCTTCTTTCAAAACAAGGGTATCTACATAAATGAGTTGCATGTCCCAATCCGCTCCATCAGAAAAATGCAGGCGCAATGGCAATGATTTTCCAACAATTTGATTGCTTTCTTTTATTTTTTCCTCTAAAAGACCACCCGTTAAAGTGACTGTCTCATCTTTATACGTATACTCATCTCCTACTACCAACTTTCTGCCTTCTAAATATATGCTTTCTAGCTTTAAGTCATTTAATAGTAAAGGGATAGTGATGGCTTGTCCGATTTCATCTATATGTATGTAATAAGTATCTAAGCCTTTTGAATAAGCTGAACGTCCATCCATTGACTGTTCAATCATCTCTCCAAAACGAGGCGTGTTCCAGCTAAAGCTGTGGCGGTTCAAATGCTGGCCATTGTCCCACAGCATGAGAGCCAAGCCTTTTTCCCGTGCGTAATGATTGATAAACTCAATATATTTTAACGTTTCTCCTAACTGATTCGTTGTGTCTGATTTGTCGTAACCTAAAAGACCGTACTCTCCTACGACCACCCCGATACCTTCTTCAGTAAAGGTCTGGGCGACTCGATCAAACACTTCCACTAAGCTGCTTCTAGGAGTAACGTCATCCCATAACACGCCATCGAAACGTGTTTTTCCTATATTCGTGCTGTATACCCATTCTCCGTAATAATGAACAGTCGCTATAATGTAGTCGTCTTCCCAAGCTACTATCTGATCGTATAAGGCATCCATTTTCTTTTGTTCTGTATCTGTATAGACAGTTGGTAAAATGAGCATGCGCTCAGAATTATTGCCGCCTGACTGTCGGATTGTCTGATAAAAAGCGTCATTTAGACGGGTGAGATACTCTATTTTATTCTCCTCGCTTGTATGAAAGTCCGGTTCATTTACAGCTTCAAATGACAGCCTGTGGTCATACTCTTTAAAACGTTCTGCTAGTTGATTCCAAATGAAAACAAATGTCAGGTATTCTTCTGAGTGAGATTCTCCGTCCCAGTCAGCTAACCATGTCCAGGAATCGTGATGGATATTGATCATCACGTATAAATCTTCTTCTAATGCCCACTGAACCACCTCTTCATAACGATTAAGTAACTCTTCATTTATTTTAGCTTGTTCCTCCAGACTCCCTATACGCTGATGTAAAGTCAGGGGCAGACGAATACTGTCAAATTCTTTTTCCTTAACAGCCTGAATGAGTTCTTTTGTTACTTTCGGGTTCCCCCACGTTTCTTCCCCTCTGTCATGCCTCTCATCAAAAGAGTCAAAGGTATTTCCTAAATTCCAGCCGCTTCCCATATCTTCTACATACTGTTGAGAGACCGTTTTTTCTTGAGCTTCAGCGGCAGGAATAAAGGAGGAAGGTATAAAAAAACAGACCAGTATAGTTAAGATGCCTCTTATCTTCCTCATGATTAGCCTTCCTCCTTCTCTCTATTTTCCTTTTATTTCTCCATTTTTCACATGCAGTTGATAAAGGACACGCATCCCACTAAAGAAAGTCACATGGATAGTATAGTCTCCATCTTGTAGCTGCGAAGTAAAGTCAGGCAACAGATAGATACTTTCTTCTGCTGGCTTAAATTCCAGACTGTGTTGTAAATACTCGAGTTCTTTATTATTGGCCACACTTTCATTATTAGAATCCTTAACCATGAGGCTTTCTAAATGATTGCCGTTAAATACCGTAGGAATCTGAACAGCTGCTCCGACTTTTCCAACCGTTTCTTTCAATACGGGTTTATCTGAATAAATCAAATGGTGATACCAGTCCGCTCCTCCTGAAAAGGTTAATATCAATGTGACTGTTAAACCTATTTCCCCAAGAGTTTCTTCATAAAGTTGTTTAAAGAAGGATTCACTTAAATGAAGAGCTTCTCCTTCCAATGTATACTCTTTTCCTTTTATCAACTCTCTTGAATGAGTCCTTACTTCTTCTAAAATATGACCGTTCAGGACCAAAGGGATAGCCAATCCTTCTTCAGGTAGAGGGTCGGTCAAGTATTCAGTATCTAAACCTTTAGAATAAGCTGAACGTTCTTTCATCGAGCGCTCGATTATCTCACCGAATCTAGGAAGATACCATTCATACTCATAACGATTTAAATGCTGACCGTTATCCCAAAGGATGAGACTCATTCCTTTTTTATTGGCATAATAGTTAATATATTCGAGATATTTTAACGTTTCACCGAACTGATTAGCTGATTCAGATTTATCATAGCCTAATAAACCATATTCACCGATAACCACTCCGATTCCTTTATCTATAAAAGTCTCAGTCACGCGGTCGAATACTTCTACAAGGCTGGTTCTTGGGGTGACATCTTCCCATAATGTCTGATCAAATCGTGTTTTCCCTATATTCGCACTGTATACCCAGACGCTATAGTAGTGAACCGTTGCGAGTATGTAGGGATCATCAAATCCTACTATCTGTTCATATAATGCATCCAGTTTATTCTGCGAATCATTCGTCAGGAGGGTCGGTAAAACCAACATGCGCGTGCCATTGTTTCCTCCCGATTGACGGACGATATGATAGAACGTATCATTCAGCTTTTCTAAGTATTGAATCCCGACAGATTCTTCTACATCAAATTGCGGTTCGTTAATTGATTCAAACATCACTCTTTCATCGTAGTCTTTGAATCGTTCAGATAACTGTTCCCAAATACGGACATATTTTTTATATCTGTCTGAATCATTTTGTCCATTCCACTCTTTGAGCCATGTGACCGAGTCATGGTGAATGTTAATCATCACGTAAAATCCTTCTTCTAGAGACTCCTTCACTGCCTCTTCGTAACGATTTAAAAACGATTCATTGATTGTAAAGTCATTTTCTGGCCCATCGATTCGCATGTGCACGGTAAGAGGGAGTCGAATATTTTTGAATCCTTTTTTCTTAACCGTCTGAAGGAGCTCTTTGGTCACTCTGGGATTGCCCCAGGAAAGTTCTTCTTTATCCTCTTCTTTGTGGAAACTATCGAACGAATTCCCTAAATTCCATCCATGTCCCATCGCGTCCACATAACGAAGGGAGAGTGTCTTTTCTTTTATCTGAGTCATTCATACACCTTTCTTTCTTTTATAATTGAATATTTATTCATTGTTCTCTTATCGTTTTTAACTGTATGGATGTGGTAGGTGACAGGTACATATCCAACCGATTCTTATCTGGAATAGCTAAAACTAAAGATCTTTGATTCCCTGCTTTATATGGTTCCACTGATAAGGCATGCTTCAACTGATCATCTGTGTATAAGCGCAATTCTCCTGATTTATCGGCACTATACACTATTTCAATGTATGAAGAGGCCTGTTTCAAACGAACATTCTTAAAGGCAAGCCATCCATCGGCTCCAATACAGACAACTTTTTCTTTAGTTGAATCACTAGTGATAAACGCACGGGAATAGTCATCATATCTTTCAGCATGCACAGGCTCTTTAAAGTCACGTTCCAAGCGTACCTCTCCTATGGTGTTAAAAGACAGACTGTGTTCAGTAGCCGAAGAAAAACCAATGGACAGTGTTCCTTCTGCCTTTGGAAAAACCCATTTGTTCCATGCCACATCAAAATACCCCAGCTCACTTGTCTTCACTTTGAGGGTGACTTTCTTTTTCTCCCCCGGTTTCAAGGGTGTTTTTAAGAAAGCAACGAGTTGTTTTTCAGGTAATTTTATATACTGAGCGGGTGTTAACGTCGCATATACCTGCACTGTTTCCGTTACCTCCTGATTGGCAGTGTTTTGAAGTTCAACCGTTACGGTTACTTCTTCGTTTTCTCTCCATGTATAGGTATCCATAGAAAAAGAGAGAATGGATACCTTGCCATATGTCAGACCGTGACCAAACGGATAAAGAGCGCTTTCATTTGTGTACCGATAGGTGCGGTTTCCTTTTATAATATCGTAGTCTCTTATAGGCGGAAGGGCCTTTTCTATTTGTTTATACCACGTTTGCGATAATTTACCGGTAGGGGCTTCTTTGCCAAAGAGGATATCCGATAGGCTGGTTCCCAATTCCTGAGAACCATGAGTCGTAAATAAAATACCTGGGATATGCTGATGCAACCAGTCTATTTCAAAAGGATAGCTGCCTACTATCACCACGACTACATTTGGGTTCACTGCGTATAATTCTTTCACCATAGCCAGTTGATGGGCGGGAAGAGTCATGCCTGGTCTATCCATCGTTTCTTTTCCGTTTAACATGGGATGGTTCCCTAGTATGACTACAGAAACATCCGCTTCTTTTGCTGCGGTTGCCGCTTCTTTAATCGCCTCTTTTTTTGTAACCAGCTCAATGGGTATACTCTCTTTTACAGCCCCAATGAACCCTTCAGAAGTGATCCCGATTGGATGATTATCCCAAGTATGCCAATCCTTTTTGTTTTCACTTACCCAGTTTTCTTTTACAAACCAGTCGTACACCTCTGTTTTATGTAAGCGAAAGGTATTCGTCTGATCATCATATTGAATATACCGTCCCGTCTGCTTCTCTTTTAAAAGATGAGATCCGAAATCCCAGTCTTCAAAGATAAATTCGGCTGCCTCTTCTTCAGACGAAACCGCTACTAGTTTATCCTCTTTTACAGCTAGGTATGCATCGTTTATTTTTAGAGACACTTCGTCATGGGAAGGGGAAAAAATAGCGCTGTTTTCCGGAAACTTGTTCATCAAAGCTTCTTTGATGGTCATTTCATGCGGCGGATACCCACCGTACCAGTCTCTAAACCACACATCGGCTAAAGGACCCGTCAGGTGCACTTTCTGTTTTTCTGATAAAGGAAGACTGTCCTGATTTTTAAGCAAAACAGCTTGCTCAGCCGTTACTTTTCTCACCAGTTCAGCGTGTTCCTCCCCAGCTAGAAGTGAATGACTGACTTCATCAAAAGGAATCACGTCTTCAAAGTGACCTAAGCGTCCTCTGACAGTCAGAATGCGTTTGACGGCACGCGTGATATCTTCTTCTGTAATCAAATGTTTATCCAATGCTTTTCTAGCTGCTGTTTCCACTTTTTCCTTGTCATCTACAAAACAGTCAATGCCTTTTTTCAATGCATCAGCTAACGCTTCCTCATAGGTATCATAGTAATGATAGGATTCTACGTTTAATGTCAACGCTCCGCCGTCACAGACCACAAACCCATCCATATCCCATCGTTGTCTCACAACCTGTTCAATGTCTTCGTGCTGCATCGCCGGGACACCATTTATCCCATTGTAGGCCGTCATCATAGACTGCGCTTTAGCTTCTTTAAAAGCTGGTTCAAAAGCCTTTAAATAATACTCTTCCCTATTCCTCAAATCTATACTGTTGGACGAACTTTCTCTTTTCTCTTCATTATTATTTCCATAAAAATGCTTCGGAGCGGCTGCCATCCGAAGCCAGGTCGGATCGTCTCCTTGCATGCCTTTAATCAGTTCAGCACTCAATCTCCCTGTTAAATAAGGATCTTCACCATATGCTTCATCATTTCTTCCCCATCTCGGGTCTCTTTCCATATCAATGGTTGGGGCCCACAAGGTAAGCCAGGTGGTTTTATTCGATTGAAGGTACTTGATTCGTGCTTCATTTCCAATCGCTGTTCCGACTTCTTTTAATAAATCTGGATTCCATGTTTGGGATAAGCCCAAAGGTTGGGGGAAGGACGTGGTGATTCCACCCTCTCGATCCACCACGCCATGTGCCCCTTCTCCGCCCACTTTATACTCTCTAATACCTAAGCGTTCGATAGCACTCTGAGAAGTAGAGAGCAGACTTATTTTTTCATCGACGGTCATGTGTGCTATAAACCCGTTAACTTGTTCTTGAATAGCCGTTATATTTTTAGTCATCCTAGTTCCTCTTTTCAAGATGTCTGAAATGAAAATTTATTGGGTTAAAATCTGGACGTCAAACGATTGAAGCTCTATTGAACGCTGGGCTTTTTCTCCACTCAATAAATCTGTATACCCTTCGAATTCTGTTTCAATGGTATGGGTTTGATCGGAATGGTTCATAACGAAGAAAAACTCTTTTCCGTCTTTCACTCGACTGGCAATTTCCACTCCTTCAGGAAGTGGTCCGAACCCTTTAATGCCTTTCTGATTAAGCAACTGGCCAATGAGCTCATTTAACATATTCTGCTCTAAAACAGCTCCCACATACCACGCTTCTCCCTCTCCTCGTTTATTTTTAGTCACTACAGGCATCCCTTTATAGAAATCAGAACCGTATTCAGCTATCACTTCTGCGCCTTCAGTATGCATCAGGTCACAGAGCATTGTGCATGTATAGTCATTTTTCTCAAATAAATCTGATTTCGTTTTGACTGAGTTATAACTGTTTGGAGCCAAAGCATCTATTTCCTCTACCCAAATACCGAGTGTTTCCCTTAATGGACCAGGGTAGCCTCCTAAATGGACATTATCGCTCTGATCTACAATTCCACTCATATAGGTTGTAAGAAACGTACCGCCTTGTTTAACAAAAGCGTCAATTTTCTCTGCAACACCTTCTTTAACCATATATAAAACAGGAGCTAGAACAATATCATACTTTTCAAAATCAGAATCCATATGAATCATGTCAATGGCGACTTGCTGATTATAGCAGGCATCATAGTAACGCTGAATCTGATCCACATATCTTAAATCTACAGTTGGACCGCTCGTGTATTCAAGTGCCCAGTAATTATCCCAGTCAAATAAGATGCCGACTTTCGCTTTTGTTTCAGCTCCAATAAGGGTATCGCCTAATTGTTCCAACTCTTTCCCTAGTTCTGTCACTTCCCTAAAGACTCGCGTGTGTTCATGTCCTACGTGCTCTATCACAGCACCGTGAAATTTTTCAACAGCGCCTTTTGTGCGTCTCATTTGGAAAAACTGAATCGTATCCGCTCCATGTGCAATGGTCTGATAACTTTGAGCTCTCATTTTACCCGGACGTTTAAGTGTATTGTACGGTTGCCAGTTCTGCTGACTCGGAGTTTGCTCCATCAGCATAAAACTTTGACCATCTTTCACTCCTCGCATCAAGTCATTATTCATATTAGTCTGGCTTAAAGTCGTGTGCAAGCCTGGATAATTATCCCAAGAGGCAATATCCATTTCCTTTGCCCATCTGAAATAGTCTAAGGGTTTATAGGCTCCCATAAAGTTCGTTGTGACTGGTGTTTCTTTATCAAATTCACGGATGGCTTCTCTTTCCATAATGAAATTATTAAGCAAGCTTTCTGAATTGAACCGGCGATAATCAATAGACAACCCGGCATAAGCGGCAGCAGTATCGCTGATTCCATCTCCTAAATAATTCGGTACAAAAATATCGTCAAAGCTATGAAGGGTATGGCTCCAGAAATGCATATTCCAAGCTTCGTTGACAGCATCAATGGTTTTGTATTTATCTTTTACCCATACACGAAAGGCTCTTTCGCAATTTTCACAGTAACATTCTCCTCCGTACTCATTGGATATATGCCAGACTTTCACATGCGGGTTATCTCCGTATCGTTCGGCAATTTTTGAAACTAAGCGCTTAGCAAACCGGTGAAAAGTTGGACTGTTGGGACAATGATTGTGTCGATGCCCAACGCGTTGTTTTCTTCCTTCAAAATCTACTCGCATAATATCCGGGTATTTTCGACATAACCAGGCCGGAATAGCTGCCGTTGACGTCCCAAGGACAATCTCATAATTTTCCTTGCTCAGCATGTCAATGATGTCATCTAATTCTGAAAAATGATAGTCATTTTCAGACGGTTGTAGCTTTGCCCAAGAAAAGACATTCACTGTCGTTGAGTTAATATGAGCTTTTTTAAATAATCTCATATCCTCATTCCAAATTTCTCTCGGCCATTGTTCTGGATTGTAGTCTCCACCGTATAGCATTTTGTCAAATAATTGTTTAGCCATTGTCTTCCTCCTGTTTATTAGATTGAATACTTAAACCAATCAAAAGATGCGTCATTGGCGCTTTCTTTCCCATTGCCTGTTGCATATAAACCAAAATACACGCCAGTAAAGCCTCCTGCGACCTCTTTAGATAAAAAGCCGCACTCTCCTATACCTAAATCCGTTGTCTTACCTGAAGAATCTGTAAAACTAAACGTATAAGTGGTTTCATCCGCTTTAACTTTCAGTATTAACTCTTCACCCGTGTAAGGTATGCGTTTTTCGATTAAGCAAAGCGAACCGACTGTTTTTCTAAATATCACAGATTTCTGTCCATTATCTTTAATAAGTGCTACATCATAATGATACTGTTCATTTGCATAGACAGTTAACCCGGCTTCTTCTCCTTCATCAGGATTAAAAGAGAGCAAAGTCGATACAGCGCAGTCAAAATGCTCCTGACGTCTCCCTACAAAGGTATGGGCTTCTGGTTCAGAGAGCGTAACGGCTGCTCCTTTCAAACTGAGCCATCCTTCTTTTTTTGTAAGGGAGTAATTGGATTCAATGGGATTTCTTCTATAATTCCATTTCATCCCTAAGCTGTCTTTTTCAAAGCTATCTGTCTCCTCCCAATAAGTGGATTGAAGAGTGTCTAGATGCGGCGCTTCCATCTCTACTGTCACTTTGCCTTTATCTCCAAATATCGGCCAGCCATCTTCTGTCCATTGAACGGGAGCCAAGAACGTTTCTCGTCCTAAATGATGTTTAGGAAAATAGCCAATGGGGCGATACGCCAAAAAGACAGCCCACCAGGAACCATCGGTAAACTGAATCAAATCCGAATGCCCCGTACCTTGAATCGGACTTTTCAGACTTCTATGCGAAAGGATAGGATTACCTTCATAACTTTCAAAAGGACCAAAGGGATTTTTACTTCTTGCAGCGACAACCATATGCCCGTATTCTGTCCCTCCTTCTGAAATCAGCAGATAATAATACCCGTTTATTTTATACACATGCGGGCCTTCTGGTTCAGCCGCTCCTGTCCCTTCCCAAATGAGCTGCCGATCAGATAACAGTTTTCCTGTTTCGATATCTAAAGTCGCTTGATAAATACCATGGGGAGCATGTACACCTTCTCTTGCCCCCGTTATGTATACGGTTCCATCGCTATCAAAGAATAGGGAAGGGTCAATGCCTGGCCATTCATTTAACCACACTGGATCCGACCAAGGACCTTCTGGTTTTTCCGCCCAGACAAAGAAGTTTCCTCTATGCGAAACATTCGTTGTAATCATATAAAAACGTTCATTATGATAACGTATGGTTGGAGCAAAGATGCCTCCTGAACTGCCTGTTTTTTCTAAAGGAAGTTGTTCCTTTGTGGTTAAACAGTGTCCTATTTGTTCCCAGTTCACCAAATCTTTACTGTGAAAAATAGGCACTCCTGGAAAGTACTCGAATGTACTGGTGACCATATAAAAATCGTCTTCTACCCGACAAATACTCGGATCCGGATAAAATCCGCTAATGATTGGATTGGTGTATTTCATTTATGTCCTGCCTCTCAACATTTAATATTCTTAATGCTTTTATTTTTGAACTCTCATATTGGTTTTAACGACGTTGGGCCTAATTAATTGTTTACTAACGCCTGTAAAAAATAGTTTAGCGACGTTAAGCTTATATATTTTCTTGCTGACACCTCTAAACAGAGGTTATTCCATGATATGCATGAAAATCTAAAAAGGAGCAGAACAGATGACCTGTTCTGCTCCACATTTTTTAGATAGAAACAGTTAACGTGCCACTCGTTGCTTTAATTAAAGTGCCTGTTTCAGTTGCTGATTGTTCACCATTTTCTACAGATTGAATGTCTTTAATATTGCGTAGAAGAATAGATAACCCATTGATACCGGATGAGTCGACTGTTATTTTGTCACTCTGGCGAGATACTTTTACAGTCCCTACTGTGTGACCCTTTATATCGACAACTGTTTCTTCTACAGTTTTACCGTCTTCTAATTCAAACACATGAACAGTCACGTCTTTAGCATAATCGTATTCAGCCTGATTATCGACGGCTCCTTCGATTATTAAACTGTTTGGACGAGCGAGTAATGGTAAGGACATGTAATCATGATTTTCATGGTACCAGCGACCACCATCTAAGACTTCATTGGTTAGATAGTTTGTCCAGCGCCCTTCAGGAACGTAGAAAGACACGTCTCCTTTATCGTTGAATATAGGAGCAACTAACAAGCTGTCACCCAGCATATATTGTCTATCTAGCGTATGGGTAGACAGGTCTTCTGGGAATTCCAATACCATAGAACGCATCATAGGAATACCGTCTGTTGCTTTCACTGCTTGATTCATCAAGTACGGCATTAATCTTAATTTCAGCTTTGTAAACTCACGAGTGACGTCAACCGCCTCTTCGTCATAAATCCAAGGCACTTTATATTCTTTACTGCCGTGGTAACGACTGTGGGAAGACAAGAGTCCAAATTGAGTCCAGCGTTTATATAAATCAGGAGTACAGCCTTCTTCAAAGCCACCGATATCATGACTCCAGTAACCAAATCCACTCATTCCAAAGGATAAGCCTGCTCTTAGAGACTCAGCCATTGAAGGGTAATCAGATGTACTGTCTCCTCCCCAGTGTACTGGGAATTTCTGTCCGCCAGCCGTAGCCGAACGTGCAAACAAGACGGCTTCATTTTTGCCTCGTTTTTCTTCGAGTAAATCAAAAACAATTTGATTGTATAGTTGAGCGTAGTAATTGTGCATGCGATAAGGATCGGACCCATCATGGTAGACGGCATCTGTCGGAATACGTTCTCCAAAGTCAGTCTTGAATGAATCAACTCCCATATCCATCAAACGTGTAAGATGTCCTTTATACCATTCGACAGCTTCCGGATTGGTAAAGTCAATAATGGCTAGACCTGCTTGCCATTTATCCCATTGCCAAACGTCTCCATTCTCACGTTTAATAAAGTAACCTTTCTCCATTCCTTCATCAAAGAGCTTAGACTTTTGTCCCACATAGGGATTAATCCAGACACAAATTTTCAAGCCTTTTTCTTTCAAGCGTTTCAACATGTTTTCGGGATCAGGGAACGTGCGCTTGTCCCATTCAAAATTAACCCATTCGTATTCTTCCATCCATAAACAGTCAAAGTGGAAGACTTCTAATGGAATATCGCGTTCAATCATCCCGTCCACAAAGTGGTTCACAGTCGCTTCATCATAATCAGTTAAAAATGATGTACTCATCCATAAACCAAATGACCAAGCAGGTGGAAGTGAAGGCTTGCCTGTTAATGTCGTATAATTGTCCAAGACGTCTTTCATCGTATCGCCCGCTACTATATAGTACTCCATCTCTTCACCCGGAACACTAAACTGAACGCGTGACACTTTTTCACTACCAATTTCGTAACTGACTTTTTTAGGAGAGTTCACAAATACACCATAACCCCGGTTACTCATGTAAAACGGAATATTTTTATAAGCCTGTTCTGTTCCCGTTCCTCCATCTGCATTCCACATATCTACTGTCTGGCCATTTTTCACAAAGTTTGTAAAACGTTCTCCCAGACCATAAACCATTTCTCCTACATCAATAGAAAGTTGCTCACTTATGTAAGCTCGATTGATTCTTGTATCTCTAATATAAGCTTGTCCACGCGGTTTACTTGAAGTGAGTACTTTTCCATTTTTTTCAAATCTAATTTCGTAAGGAGCAGTTTTGCTTACTATAGCTTTTAGATCACCTGATTGAAAAACAGCCGTCTCTTCTTCATTGACTATGGATACCGAAGGATTGGCTTTATGCAATTCAAAATTTGGACCATGATTGATTTGTCCTTTATGATGGTACAGCTTGACTCCAATGACATTTTCGTGAGGCGAAGACAATTCAACTGTCATCATTCCCCCATCTAAAGTCGCTCCTTTATCTCCAATGTATCTGAAAGGCGCAAACAAGGTTAACTCGTTATCTGTTTCTCGCGTTGCGTACACATGAACAGGGTAATCAATCTCATACCCTTCCTTTACTAACCATCCACCATCTAAAAACTTCATTTTTCCACCTCTAATTTATATTTTGACCGTTATTTTCAATTAATTCTTTATACCAGTAAAAACTCTTCTTAGGTATGCGTCTCATATCTTTTTCATCTGTCTCTGTTCGGTTCACATAAACAAATCCGTACCGCTTTTTATAGCCATTTAACCAGCTCAGCAAGTCAGTAAATGACCATGCACAGTACCCTATCATGTCCACCCCATCAGAAATGGCTTTTTTCATCTCACTAATATGATTTTCTAAGTACTGAATACGATAATCATCATGGATTTCTTCCTCTTCTGTTAACTCATCCAAAGCACCTAAGCCATTTTCCGTAACAAAAAGGGGAAGATCATACCGTGCAAAGACTTGTCTTAATGCTACTCGGAAACCAACGGGGTCTATTTCCCATCCCCAGTCCGTTTTCTCTAGATAGGGGTTCTCAGCAGACTGAAACATAGGGACTTCTGGACTCTGTGACTGCTCATCTTTCGGTTGCATTAAATAAGGATCAGTTGAAGAAAACTGTTTATTTGTTTCTTCATTTTCTGTTGGATTTTCTAATTTATTTTGCTTAACCGTTCCACCATGATAGTAATTTATTCCTAAAAAGTCTGGTTTAGCTGACTTCAAAAGTTCTTCATCTTCTGGAAGAACAGTAGGTGCAATACCCATACGTTTTAACTGATTAAACGTAGTGACAGGATACTTGCCTTTACAATAGATATCTAACCACCAAGCATTATTAAAATCATGTGCATTTTCAGCAGCTAGCACATCTGAAGGGTCAGAAGTTAACGGATAAACGGGACCGTACCCAAAGCTTGGGCCGATTTTTCCTTCTGGAACCATTTCTTTGAACAGATTTATAGCTTCGGCGTTAGCCAGGTTGATAATATGGTTGGCTTCAAATAACCGCTTTGTATCCGATACATTAGGCGGATGAGATTCCCATCGGTAGCCCATACTGGTAAAGACATTCTGTTCATTAAATGTTACCCAATACGTGACTTTCTTACCTAATCGCTCAAATAAAAGCTCACAATACTGTTTAAAAGCCCTGATGGTTTCTCTTGATTCCCAACCGTTATATTTTTCCTGTAGAGCCAGTGGGAGATCCCAGTGATAGAGGGTTAAAACAGGTTCTACACCATTTTTAATTAACTCGTCGACTAAGTCTTCATAAAATTGAAGACCCGCTTCGTTTACTTCCCCTTCTCCTTCGGGTAATATACGTGACCAGGATACCGAGAAACGGTATGCTTTGAGGCCCATTCCTGCCATTAACTTTACATCTTCTTTATAGCGGTGATAGTGATCAATAGCCACATCCCCATTCGTTCCTTCAAAGGTTTTTTCTGGTATTTTAGTGAATTCATCCCATATAGATGGGCCTTTCCCATCTGCATCAAATGCTCCTTCAATTTGATAGGCAGCTGATGCCGCTCCCCATAAGAAATCTTTTGGAAATGAATCTAAAGTCTCATGAAACATAGTTTTCCCCTTTCACACTAGTTTGTTGATTCGTTTGAAGTAAAAATGATAAAGCTCCTATGGCTCCTGCGTCATTTTTAAAACGCGCAATCTCAATGTTTGCTCTGTAATCTTTCCAGTGAGGATTCTCTTCTAATTTTTCTCGAATCAATGGCAACAAGCTCGGATTTGCGCTAATGCCTCCTCCAATGACTATCTTTTCAGGATTAAAACCTGCAGCGATGTTGAAAATACCTGCTGATAAATAGGTTGCCCATTCATCCACTATTTGCCTTGTCTCTTCATCTCGATGCATTTCAGAAAAAATACTTTGCGGATCGACTAATGCACTTGGAAATAAGAATTTTTTCTCTTTATAACGTTTAATGAGAGCAGCTGTGGAAGCCAGTTCATGCATGGTCCTAGTCGGATGATTGAGGGCATCCAGACGCATCATGCCAAATTCACCGGCGGTATAGTGATTGCCGTAAACAATCTTTCGGTCATAAGCCACCGCTCCGCCTATCCCTGTTCCAATAGTCATTAAAACTACATCTTGATTTTCTTTCGCTGCTCCCATTGTTAATTCTGCCATTAATGCACATCTTGCGTCATTCTCAACATGAATCGGACATGAAAAATATTCAGCTAATAATTCTCTTAAGTTCTTATCGTATAAATGTAAAATGGCTCCGCCTAAAATGGACTTTCCTGTTTCCTTTTCCACCGTTCCAGGTACGCTTATTCCTATGCCTTTAATACGGGTGCGCTCTTCATAATAGCGAACCTTCTTTACTAAAAAGTCGATGAATTCTTCAGTTGAAGAATGAATAGTTGGGGATGATCCTCTGGAGAGGATGGTTCCGTCTTTATTTATCAGAACATATTTTATAGATGTCCCCCCAATATCAAAACACACATAACTCATCTATATTCTGCTCCTTTATTGTCGATTAGAGATGCTTATTTATTTTATTAATGGAGTTGTTTTTTATCTTAAAATACAGAAAACAGTTTAATCACTCCTAATTGTAAACCCTTTCCTAATTATGTCAATACCTTTAAATAATAAAGTATATATTTTTCTATTTTTCAAAAAGAGATGAAAAGTATTCATTCCTCAAAGAGTCATGAATACTTTTCACCTACCTTAGTTACTTATTCTGCTCCGCCCCATAATTCAAGTCGTTTGTTTACGATATCTGTCATTTCTGCGTTTGCAGCTTCAGCCCCAAATGAATCTAGCTGTTCTAACATTTCATCCCATATCGCATCAAAGTCATTAGGATCTGATAAGATAGCTTCAGTGATTTTTTGAGTAGTATAATCATCTGCTCTTTGCTGGAAAATATTCACTTCACTATCAGTAGGTAGAGGAATCTCGTATGCTCTTCCATGTGCGGGTATTCCTAATTCTTCAGGAGCCGGGAACAAGTCTACCCATAACTCAGCATCATAAGCTTCCAAAGCTTCTAATTCAGCATCTACAAAGTTTTCTCTAATTTCTTCTACAGTAGTTCGAGTGATGCCTTGACCATTCGAGTCCACTGCTCCACTACCCCATTGCGGGAATGGATAAGTGTATTGTCCTACACCTGTTTCGAATGAGTAGTTTGAATTAGTCTGAGCATTTTGTCTGTCTTCATCTAACTGAACACGTTGACCATCAACTACTTCATAGTTAGTCCCTTCAATTCCCCAATTTGTTAAGATTTGTGCTTCTTCTGAGGCCATCCAGTCTAAGAAATCAAACGCTCTATCCACATGTTCTGAATCTGCACTAATGGAAATACCGGTCGTTCCAGTGAAGCCATAATCTCTAGTACTCATCGGAAGCACATCTTCATTCAAAGTAACTGGAAGGGGTGCCCATAATCCCCACTCGTTGCCTTCTGCTCTAAGAGCTGCTTCGGCTGATCCGATATTCCAATCTTGGTCAGCAATAGCTAATACACGTCCAGAAGACAACTTAGAAATATAAGTATCATGAGTATGAGTGAACGATTCAGGATCTATTAAACCCTTAGCATTCATACTATTTAACCATTTGAAATACTCTCTAAATTCTTCTCTCTGAAATTTATATACTGTTTCTCCTGTTTCTTCATCTACTTGCCACTGACCATCATCTTGAAATCCTGCTACAAATCCAGCTGGATTCCCTACAGTAATCAACCAGCGCCAGTCAGCTCCAGATAGCACCATAGGATACCATTCTTCTCCGTCTTCTGTCGTTGGATTTTCTTCTAAAAACTGAACTAATGCATTTTCATAGTCCTCCAACGTTTGAATATCTGGATAGCCTAGTTCTTTTAATAAACCGATTTGAAGCATCATTGTTCCACTAGTTTCTAGGTACTGATTTTCTACTCCACCTGTTCCAACATGGTAGATTTGTGGGTCATCTAAACTATTACGTAGGCGATCTAACTGATCTCCGTATAAAGCTTTTAGATTATCTCCTCTTTCTTCAATTAAATCATCCAGTGGCTGTAGAGCCTCTGCGTCAATTAATTGATTAATACCACCTTTACCAAAGATTAAGTCAGGATAGTCTCCACTCCCAATCATTAAAGCGATCGCCTCGATATCATCTCCACCCACTGGATATGAAATGTCTAGAGTAACTCCTGTCTTTTCTGTAATTTCTTGTGCAACTGGATTATCAAAACTATCATTTTGCGCTAAGTCAGCGTGAAACATAGTCAATGTGACTTCTTCGGTTGAATCACTGTCACTTCCATTACCTCCATTTGAATCTGTATCAGTAGAAGCTTCATCCCCATTTCCACATGCCGCTAATAGTAAAGCACTCGTTAGAGCTAATGGTCCAAATAATTTTTTCAGTTTCATTCCTTTTCCTCCTAATTTAACTTTTCACTGCTCCGAGCGTTAAGCCCGAAACAAAATATTTCTGTAAGAATGGATAAACTATAACAATCGGTACAGTTACAATAACTGTTGCTGCCATCTTGATGGATTCAGGCGTGGTTCGAATCACTTGTCCGCCCGTTTGATTCAGTTGATGGACTTGGGAGGAAGTCATCGATTGCGCGTTCCCAAGTATCTGCATAAGCTCATATTGTAACGTAGTTAAATTCACGTTTGATCCCGCATAAAGGTAAGTATCAAACCAGTTGTTCCACTGACCTACAGCTGTAAATAAAGCAACAGTTGCCAACACCGGTAAGCACAGCGGCATAATAATTTTGAAGAATATGGTTAAATCATTGGCACCGTCTATTCGTGCAGATTCTTCTAAAGCATCTGGTAATCCATCTATAAAGGATCGAATAACGATGACATTAAAAGCATTGAGTAGAGCGGGTATGATGTAAACAGCGAATGAGTTCATCAATCCCACATTTCTGATGACTAAATACGTCGGTACTAACCCACCACTAACGTACATGGTCAATACTAGGATAACACCCAAAGGTCTTCTAAAGATAAAGTTTTTTCGACTGAGTATATATGCCAGAATCGAACAAGTAAATGTCGCTGTTATGGTGCCTATAACAGTTCGTAAAATAGAGTTTCTAAAGGCAATGACCCAGTTGTTGTTTCCCGAGAAAATTTCTCTGTAGTTTTGCAGCGTGAAATCTCTTGGATAAATTGTTAACCCGCCTCTAGCTGTATCCACTGCATTATTAAAAGAGATAGCTAACACATGTAAAAAGGGATAGAGTGTCACAACAATGACTAAAAGCATAAAAACAGCAATGACGAAGTCTATTAATGTAGGGCGTTCACTCCATTTCTTTGTTTTATTTTTAATTAATTTCTTTTCTTTTTTATCAATAGCATTAATTTCCATTTTGTGTCCCTCCTTTTACATGATTGAAATATCGCTGGTTTTTTTAGCTATAGCATTAAAAGTGAATATCAAAGTGATTGAAATTGCTGATTTAAAGATTCCGATCGCTGTACCAAATGAGTATCTAAACATTCCAATACCGTAATCCAACGCATACTTTTCAATAACGATAGCGGCGTCAGCCACAATATTATTTCCAAGTAACATCTGTCTTTCAAACCCTATATTTATGATATTTCCTATACTCATGATTAGCAGTAAGACAATAATCGGTTTGATTGACGGCAAGGTGATGTGCCACATTTTTTGAAGACGACTCGCACCGTCTACGGTAGCCGCCTCATACATTTCTTCGCTGATAGCGGTCATGGCAGCTAGATAGATAATCGCGTTCCAACCTGTAGACTTCCAAACCTCTGCACTGGTCACAATTCCCCAGAACATACCGGGTCTTGCCATAAAATTAATCGGAGCATCAATCAGATTGACTGCTTGTAAGAGGTTGTTGACCACACCAGAATTAGATAATACGGTCGTCACCAAGTTCGCTACCACAACCCATGAAACGAAGTGAGGCAGGTAGGAAATGGTTTGGGTTATCTTTTTGAACCGTGTAAATCGTAATTCGTTAAGCAGTAAGGCAAACACAATGGCCGAACTCGTTCCAAAAATTAGCCCGAGGCCTCCCATACCGATTGTATTTTTTAAAGCGGTATAAAAGAGAGAATCATTAAATAATACTCTGAAATGTTCAAACCCTACCCACTCTGAAGCAAAAAATCCGTTTTGAGGTCTGTAGTTCTGGAAGGCAACCAACCAGCCTACAAGAGGCGCATAAGCAAAAATAGCGAGCCAAATGACAAAGGGAATAGAGAGTGCGACGAGTAATTTCTGTTGTTTAATGGCTTTCCAAGTGATCTTTTTTCGTTGTTTTTTTGTGTCTCTTGCTTTAATCGTGCTTTGTTTTTCAGCATCGATAACTTTTATCGTTTCCATATCACTCATCCTTTCAGTGACTTATCACTTAATTAAAGTATAAATGATAACGTTTACAATAAAAACAGTACAAAACAACCCTTAACATAGTAAAATCTGGACATTTAAAATAAAATGCCCAGATTTTTGCGTGATATGGAGTTTTATAAATTTAAAAAAGCCTCTAACATGTCATTTAATCGTTCATCCGTCATTTTGAATTCAACAATCCCATCATTTATGACAAAGTAATCGCTACTTGATTCTTCCGGCACGAAGGAGACGGTTTTTTCTACTTCTTCTCCATCCAGCAAATAGGTATAGTGGATAGTTACGTCACTATCTTCTTCCTGTATGTCTGCGTTATCTCTTTCTTCTATTCTTTCACTATAAGCTAAGCGCGCCAGATATTGATAGGTTCGACGAAAAACATCTTCGTCAATTTCTTTATCATTCACATAGAATGTATGAACTACCTTTCCTGCTTCAGCCGTTCTATCAACGGATAAATGGATCGTCTCCTCATTGGTCATTATACCAACCGTTTGAACCGTATCTAATGGTATCAGAGCCACGAAGTTATCGACCATAGTGAATAATTCGACATCAAATATATCAAGGAGCTGAGATGGAACACGGTAATTCTGATCGCTCAAATGAATTAACGTAAACTGGTCATCAACTTCCTGCCCAATAGTGACGGACTCCTGCGATTCTCCATCCTTTAAACGAATCCTCTGCCCGCTTTCTTCCAAGGTTTCTTCTGTCGGATACCCTCTAAGCGTGTATAAATTCGTGAGAAGGTCTTCCATCCAATAATATTCTGCAGAAAAAGCTGTCTCAAAATCCCCATGAACATACCAGCCACTCACAAAAGGCATTCTTTCAACTTCATTCATAGTCGTTTCCTGATTGAGGGTAAATACCTGAACACCCTTTTCAATGACCACTTCTTCCAAGCCTTCTAGTTCAAAGGTCAAAGGTTCCTCTAGAAAAATAGGATCAAAGGGACTCAATGACTGAGGCCATTCAGCTACTTCAAAATAATTGCCGTCTTTTTCGATGAACGACTCGCTTGGATAAAGATCCAACTCAAGACTGTCCTCATTATTAGATAAAGTGAGAGTCAGCTCTGCATCCTCTTGGGGTTCTCTCTCGGATGGCGTTCCTGTCAGCTCATACAGCTCATCAACAAAGCGAGATATGGATGGAGTATGGGGATTCTCTACTCCTGTTCCGATCCATTCATTATTAACGTAACGGACAGTGAGGTCTTCTGAGTCGGCTTCTATAGACAGTTTATTGAGGGTGAAGTCTCTCGGAATAAGCACCGATGCTTGGTCCGTCGTTTCCTCTTCCGTTCTATCCGTTTCTTCACTTCCGTCTTCCATTTCCGCATCACAAGCAGAAAGCACAGCGAATGAAAGCAGAAGCAAGGGTAAATATTTCATTTTCATTCTGCCTCTCCTCCCTGTTGACTATAAGTCGCTTCCATTTTGTCTAATATAGGATGGTTGTTTCTCATAAAATAATAGGCTGCAATCGCAAATATAAAGAGCACAGCATACGTAAAGAACCCATACAAAATGAGAGCGAAGGCTATGAGTAAAGACAAAAGAGACAGACTTTTTAGTTTGTTCTGGTATATGAGAAGAATGGAAAAAATGATGACATTCTTAACCGATACCTCAAAACGTGCCAATAAAGAAAAGGCATAAATACCTGATAACACAACGATGGCGAACAAGAGGAGACTGATGACTGTTAATATCATCCATCCTCTATTTAATACAAATAAAATATCTACGATTAAAACCGTGATGGCGATTAAAAGAATGATCCAGTACTTACTGCTTTCTAAAAAGTTCTTTTTGTAAGCAAGCCAGTAATCTTTAGTCGGGTTTATCGTTT
Organism: Alkalibacterium iburiense; assembly: GCF_039521845.1. Taxonomy (NCBI): domain Bacteria; kingdom Bacillati; phylum Bacillota; class Bacilli; order Lactobacillales; family Carnobacteriaceae; genus Alkalibacterium; species Alkalibacterium iburiense. The sequence continues at coordinate 6,349 of NZ_BAAACW010000021.1, read as the reverse complement.
TTTCTCTATATAACTTACCCATCGTGTAAAACAAAGCTGTCACACTTGCGCCTGTCGGAAGGAGACCGACAACATAAATGAGCAGGTTAGACAAACTAATGGGTAAATAAAGAAGAAGGGTGATTATAAGTAGATTGCTTATTAAGAAATACCCATTCACTAACAAGAAGTAGTAAATGTATTGGGCTATTTTATAAAACAAGGAATCTGTTGATTGCTTCTGATTCATTCCTTTTCCTCTCTCTTCCAGTTCTTCTGATACTCTTTAGGACTCACACCGAACTGCTTTTTAAACTTTTTATGAAAATAATCATAATTTGAGTAGCCTGTCATTTTAGCAATTTCGTATATATAAAGAGAGTCCTCCTCTAAGAGCTGCTTGGCTTTTTCTAAGCGCACGTTGTCCAAGTACTGATGGTAACTCATGTCAGTCTCTGCTTTAAACTTCTTACCTAAATACGACTGACTATAATTAAACTCATTAGCCAGTTCAATCAGACTTAAATTCAAGTGATAGTTTTTCATTGTATACCGTTTTATTTCTTCTACAATGTCTTGTTTTTCATTTGTTTCATAGAAAAATCGACCAAAATCATAAAAAATGTGTTTCAAAAATATAGCCGTTTGTTCAATAGAGGTTTCTTTCCAAATTATAGATAAAATCTTATCTTTCTCAATCTCTTTAATGGGTTTATTCATACTCTCTTCTAAAAAGGACACACATTCCATAAAGAGAAAGGACCATTCTCTTTTCGTTTCCTCCACTGTTTCTACAGAGGATATAAAATAAGAGACACAGCGATCAATGATTTTTTCAATGTCTTCTTTTAAATTATCTTTAATAGCCAATTTTAATTTATATACTAAGGTTTCCAATTTATATGGGCTCTTTTCCTTCAGTAGCGTATGTGAAGAAAGTATTTGAGCATGGGGATAAAAGTACAACGAACGAGTCAAGCTTTCAACCTCATTATATAAATCAGGGACATCTTCCAGTTGTTTAGTTTCTGAACTGACGATTATTCTTATATCTTCAATTTGACTGGCCAGACGAGTGACTTCGCTTACAGATTCCGGTGTTTCATCACACAGAAGTAAAAACAAATGATCTCCATGAGAATAGAGGTAACGGTTCTCTCTTTCAATGCTCTCACATATTTCTGTTAAATGGTTGGCCTCTAATTTAATCCCAGGTTTAGTGAATTTAACTAATTGAAACGATTCATACTTCAATAAGTGAGAGTACCCTTCTTCTTTTACCCCATTCATGACATAAGCAAAAATATGCTGGTTCAAGACGTAATCTTCGAATACTCTTTTATTTTTCTTGTCTTTTCTTTCCTCTTCCAGTTGAATCTTTAACCGATCTAATATTGAAATCAGTTCTGTTTCATCAATAGGTTTCAGTAGATAATGGAGTGTACCTAATGCAATAGCCTCTTGAGCATATTTAAAATCTGAATAACCGGATAGAATAATATATTTGGATAGATGGTCCAGCTTTTTGGCCTCTTCTACCATTTCCAGTCCATTCAATCCCGGCATTCTTATATCTGTAATCACCAAATCAGGTTGTGTTTGCTTGATCAACTCTAGACCGGCCAGACCATTTTCTGCCGAACCGATCACTTTAAAGCCCAGTTTCTCCCAATCAATGATGTATTCTAATCCTTCTCTTACGACAGGTTCGTCATCTACTAAGATAACCGAATACACTATCTTTCACCTTCTCTTTGTTTTTGTATTTTAGGAATTCTGATGTGTACCAAGGTTCCTTCTCCTTCTAAACTCTCTATTTCCAGACCGTATTCTTCTCCGTAAAAGAACCGAATTCTTTGATGCACATTATTAATCCCTAAATGGGAACTTTCTTCAGTTGAACCCAGTAATTTTCTGATAGTATCAAGCTGCTCTTTTTCCATTCCAATACCATTATCTTTCACCGTTATAGCCAGATCGCCCTTTCGCTCTTTCACCGTAATACTAATTAGGCCTTTCCCTAACTTCGGCTCTATTCCATGGATAAAGGAATTTTCTACAATAGGCTGAATGATAAGGGGAATGATTTTATAATCAGTGTCTGTCTGATTGTTGATTTCATAATCAATCTGATCTCCGAATCTCAACTTCTGAATTTGAAGATACATATCAATAAACTGAAGTTCTTCGCTTAAGGAAGAGTCTTCCTGTTTTCCTTCTAGAGATTTCCTCATGAGACGACTAAGAAGAGTAATGATATCAGCCACTTCTTTGTCTTTATTTTTTAAAGCTTTCATCCGAATCATTTCTAACGTATTGTACAAAAAGTGAGGATTTATTTGACTGGCTAACATTTTAAACTGGGAATCTTTCAATTGCAGCTGCCAGTTTTTCTCTTTCACAATATGGTTGTAGTTTTCTTCCATTAGTTTTTCAAGACTATGCGTTGTTTCTACCAAATGCTGGTACACATCGGATAACTCATCATTTCCTTTAATGGAAGGTGCAATATCAAAATTTCCAGCGGCTACCATTGACATGGTATCTTTTAAAGTCATGATTCGTTTATTAAAGGTACGAATAAAAATGATCAACAAGACTATACTGATTAAAACAGCGCTGACGATAATGATATAGGCAAATCTTAAATCCTGGTTGACATCTTCTAATATACTATCGGTGGGAACAATACCGATAACTTGCATAGTTGAATTCAACGTTTTAGGGATATGAACATCCTTAATATTCAGCGTAAAACCGGTGTCATACATGTCCGTGTCAATGATCTCATAGTTCCCTTGTTCCGTTCGCACCGTATCCAGAACAGGCTGATACAGTCGGTAGTCTTCATATATAGTAGGTGTGCTGGGGTAGCTGTATAGCGGTGTCTGACTATCCAGAGTGATAAAGACACTACTGGAAGAGTCTGCCAGAATATTATCTATCACCTCTTCATTAACCGCAATAGCTAAAACACCTACCGCTTCATAGTTATTGTAAACGGCTCGAACTAAATTTAACCGGTACTCTTCCGTAATATGATCCTGAAGCCATACCCAAGAAATCCGTCCTCTTTTGGCGATACTTTCTTGGTACCAAGGCTGGTTGACAATCGTGCCACTTGCATAATAAATACCCGTTGTACTCGTTAAGGTCGGATTGTCTACAAAAAACCTCACATATTCTATCTCATCATAATACCTTAAATAGTCTTGGATCATCTGGTAACCGGCATACGCCTCATACACTTCAAAGGGATTCTCATATTCTGTAGTTACTAAAGAAAATAAATCTTCATCCTGATAAATCCAGTCAGATACCAATGTGACAGCAGACAAAATAGAGACATAGTCTGAACGAATCCGTTCATTGTTGCTTTCAATTTCTTCCAATTTAGTAGATATCAAGTTGTCACGAATGCTCAGAGTTAAATACGCCCCTACAAATAAGATAGGGATAATCAGTATAATTAAGTAAGAGCCTAATAACTTCTGTTTTATAGAGATATAAGGTCTTTTACTGAATAGCTTTTTCACTCTACTCATCTCCTGGATCAGTCCATGACAAGCTTACTGTTTGAGTTTCCTTCTCCTTTAATCTTACCTCAATCTGCTGTTCTTTGAGACGGATAAATAGAGTTGTAGGAAGACTTGCTAATACACTCAATTCCCCTGTTTGGTTTGTTTGACTCCATTTAAACCGCTTGACCTGTATACCATTCGGTAAGTGAATCCCTTTTAATTCTCCTTCATGTAACCACTCGGGTAGAGCTTTAAATAGCGTAATGGACCCGTCTCCTTCAGGATAAATTAATGCATCATGAAGGACTTTGGGATAAGAGCCATTCGCATCTAAATTAAAGACATGGCTATGGTTATAGTGACTGGTTGCTAACGAAGGATAAAAGGCACGATTTCTAATTAACTCATTCAATGACGCTTCAACATCATTAGCTCTCTCAAGAGCAATGGCACACATCGCGGCATGAATCCTTCCATGAGAAGAACTGGTATCTCCTTCTTCACTTAATAACCAAGCTTCTAAACGTTTATCGAATGCTTTATTGGCAGCTTCCCAGAGATCTCGGTTTTCTTTTGTGATTTCTTTTGACTGAAACACGGGGTAAAGATTGGAAAAGTGACGATGATTATGATTCTCTTCTTTCGTTTCATCTATCCACTCTTTCAAGACCCCTTCCTCGTCTATCATATAAGCTGGTAGACGATTGTATAAGGAGTCATATTCTTCTGGAAAAACTTTGTTTAAAACAGCATAGGCGTGTTTTAAATACTGAATAGTGGCTTTTATAACCGCTATATCCATTGTAGAATTATCAGCCATGCCATTTTCAGCCGAATAACTCGGTCTTAACAAGGCTTTTCCTTCCTCATCTTCTATGATAAAATCCTCGTAAAATAAAAGAGTCTGTTCATAAAAAGGGATAGCTGTGGTTCTCAAAAATTCTTTATCAAGAGTGTGAGTGTAATATTCATGATAAAAATGAGCCAGCCATCCGGCTCCTGCCGTCCAGAAAATGAGGGGCCATTCTTTGTTCCAATGCACATGCAAGGCTCGCGTACTGGCATGAACAGGAACTAAATACCCTCTGGCATCAAAATACTTCTTGGCATTTTCTTTAAAGTCTTCATCATAAGCTCTCATTTTATTGAAAAAGCCTTCAAACCCTTCAAACTGTCCTAAGCCGGCTAAAGAAGTAATGGCCAACTCTACGTTTGTATCTAGGGTATAGTCTCCACTCCACGGTGGATTGAAATCTCCGCTCCAAATACCTTGCAGATTAGGCAAAGCTTTTCCAGACATCGCTTGAATAAAGTAACGGCTCGCATCATATAATTTTTCATACAAAACAAGCGGTATTGTCTTTGCTTCTTCTAATTCTTGAATCAGCGATTCATAGCTTCTTTGTCTTTCATCATCTGAAACCAGGTTTATAGACGTCCCGTCATAAGTACGCTGATGCGCCTGGATATGCTGTGTCCGGATTTCATCAAATCGGTCCAGGGTAAGCTCTTCTTCCTCGAAATAGATAGAAAAGGCTAGACGAAGCTCGGTCACTTGGGTGAAAGTGACTCCCTTTTCTGTTATAGTGCTTTCCTTACTATCACTGACCCACTTCAATGGCACCCGATAGCCGGTATGATCATAGTACGAGGCTGTCTGTTCCAATGAGTCAAAATTGGTCTGAGTCATTTTCTGGTTAAGTTCTGAATGGTTGAAATCTTTAAACTGAATAGTGATATCAATTGGTTCACTTGTTTTTAAGTCAAAATAAAGAGCCTTCTTATCTTTTGTAGCAAAAAACGATGTCTCTATCTTATGCGTAAGGCTTTTAGCTTGGGTATACACTAAGCCTTTTTCATAATCAATAGCTCGTTTGTAAGCTAAATCGTTTCCAATTTCAGTTAATAAGGTCAAGTCTATCTGGGCAGCTGGATGGTAGACATCGCTCATCGTTAAACCAGAATAGCCTCGTTCAAGTGCTACTTTTTCAAAAAAATCAATTCCCGCTTGATAGCCTTCCTCTTCAATAGTCTGTCTCAGCTCATTCAAGTAGTTGGATAAATCAGGAATGCTGTCCATTCGATTACTCTTTAAAAACAGCTCATGATGATTGGCAATTAAGCTGAACACCTCACTGTTCCCATATAAAGTGCCTCCTATTTCTCCATTCCCTACAAAATACCCGTCTTGCCATTTTTTTGAATCCGATGTACTCCAAATCCCTTTTTTAGGAATTTCAAACATTATTCTTCTCTCCTTAAGTGCAACCGCTTTATTTTCACCGCATTATAGCACACATTTTTCTGCCAGTGTAGACTCGTTTTCATATATACTAACACATTATTCGCTTTCCAGTATAAGTCTGTTAGAAAATGGCTTCTTCCATTCCTTTCTGCTTCTTGACTATGACTGCCTTCTATGCAAGTTCCCTTTTACAAACCCTTGAAAAAGAGATAGTATAGTATGGAAACACTAACGTCATTTCAAAGGAGAAGAAAACATGATTAAAGAATTTAAAGAATTTATTATGCGCGGAAACGTCATTGAATTAGCCGTGGGGATTGTCATGGGAGCTGCCTTTACAGCTATTGTGACGGCTTTAGTCGAACATATTATAACGCCAATTATTGCAGCTGTGACGGGAAACGCTGATGTTTCAGGATTAGCTATTCAAATTGGAACTGCAGAATTAACTTATGGGTACTTCTTGCAAGCAGTAATAGATTTCTTCACTAGTGTTGCATTAAAAATTTAACTATTCCATGGCATAAAAAAATCCTTTATACTAGTACTTGGATGACTTATCCAAGACCAATACAAAGGATCTACACATGGATAAGTATAATAC
>NZ_BAAACW010000020.1:0-69974 GCF_039521845.1 Alkalibacterium iburiense | reverse complement strand
ATCCTATTTGGGAATATCATACCTTCGAACAGGAATAATCTGATTTTTCATAGAACTTTTGGCATTACCTAAAAAAATGAGTGAGCTAAACAGAGAAATGACTGTTTTTTGCTTTATATATCAAGTGTACGAGAAAGTTAAGACTTTTAAAAATAAAACGGTTTATACAAATAGAAACTCCCTCATTTACATGAAGTAGTGTCTTAATTATCAGCTATTTTATTATGGCTTGTCAATCCTTGATAGACTTAATTTTGAATATATTTAAGAAGCAGTTCATACGTATTTTCGATAGCGTCTGTATGAGTGCGTTCCATTCCATGACTACTAGAGACACCTGGCCCAATAAGCGCTGCTTTAATATTAGCCCCGGCTTTTAATGCAGCTGATGCGTCGCTCCCGTACATTGGGTAAATATCCACCGCAAAGTTTAGCTCGCTTTCTTTTGCAAAGTTAATTAAGCGCGTGGTCAGGTCGTAATCATAAGGACCAGATGAGTCTTTGGCACAAATAGAGACATCGAATTCTGTACAGTCTAAGTCATCACCAATACAGCCCATATCGACTGCCAATAACTCAGTAATGTCTTCAGGTATCCAGGACGCTCCGTGTCCTACTTCTTCATATGTTGAGAAGATAAAAGTTAGATTAGTAGAAGGCTGAAGAGAGTGCTTTTTCATATCTTTAAGTAAACTGACGAGAATCGCAACTGAGGCTTTATCATCCAAAAAGCGTGATTTAATAAAGCCAGATTCAGTGACGACTACTTTAGGATCGTAAGCAATGATGTCGCCATTTTGTATGCCTAAGTTTTGAGCATCTTCTTTGTTTTCTACTCGCTCGTCCAGTCTGACGATTAAATTGTCAATATCGCGCTGTTTCGTAGAAGCATCTTTAAATACATGAATAGAGGGAGACTTGGATAAAATAGTTCCCGTGTACGTTTCACCTGTTCGCGTGATGACATCACAATATTCGCCATCTAAAGTGGGGGTTAAAGGTCCGCCCAGTTTGGTTAAAGCAAGTGTCCCATCACTATTAATGGAACGCACCATCAAGCCAAGAGTGTCGACATGGGCACTTAACCCTCTTGTTATAGAAGTATCTTTGCCTTCTACTTTAACAAGCAAATTTCCTTTTGGTGTACGCTCAGTTTCATAGCCCACCTCTTCAAGCGACTTTTCTAAAAACTTAATGGCCTGTTGCGTATAACCAGTCGGACTATTAATGGAAAGAATTTCTTTTAAAAATGAAACAGTTTCTTCTTTATTAAACATAGTGTCAGTTGCTCCTATCTTTTACAAGTAATTATTTTTTAAAGGTTTCTATTTGTTGACTATGAATAATCTTTTCTGCATTTGAAACAAGATACTCTTTGTAATCACTAGAATACTCTTCTTCCAAAACTTTTAATGCAGAGGCAAAATTAAACGGACGTTCAGTCACGTTATGAGCATCTGAAGCAATCACATGAATGAGATTGGCTTGCATCATATCGTGAGCAGCTTGTCTGACTCTTTCAGAATACCCTCCTACAATGGATGTCGCAGTCACTTGCGATAGACACCCCATATCAATCAATTCTTTTAAGAGGTTAGCGTCTTCTAGAAAGGCTTTTTGGCGTTCAGGATGCGCAATGATAGGAATAATGTCATGATCTAGCATTTGCTGTAGATAATCTTTCCCAAATGACGGGAAATCACCCCATGAAAATTCGACTAAATAGTATTTTCCTTCTTTATCTAAAGGCAAGTAATTTCCAGCTAATAGTTCATCAATAAATTCTTCGTTCATACGAATTTCTTGACTGGGTGATACATTTAAGGGAACATTAGCCTCTTCTAAAATCTCTTCCACTTTTTTAGTTAGATTAATAACTTTGTCTTTTTCATTTTTAAACCAATTTAGGTTGTGATGAGGGGTTAAAATAGTATGGTGAATCCCTTCCTCTATCGCTGCCTTAGCTAAACAGATAGTTTCTTCCTCAGAGTCTGCACCATCATCAACATTTGGTATTAAATGCGTATGGATATCTATCATATTTATAGTCTCCTTTTGAAATCTTTGCTGTGTCTTTTTTTCTTTGGACACTTTTTTATCATAACATATTCTCAATGCATTGTTCTTATCTAATGACTAGATTGAAAGGTGAATTTTTAAGTTTTCGTGCATACAAAAAAGATGGTAGGTATCATTCCTACCATCCTTTATCCATTTATGATTAATCACTGTCTTTTGTGAAATGCATTTGTGGTCGCCATTTTCCGTGAGAGGCTTCTTTCAAAAAATTAAGTGTCGTATAGGCACTCTCGTTGGCCCCAAACACATCCGGGCCAGAAGTTAAACTAATGGCTCCTAAGTCAGCTAAAATCCAAGTCATGTACTTCTTGGCCCATTCTTCATCAGTGACCTGATATAAGCGGCTTAAAGCTATCGCATCTTTGTCTTCAAATACAGAATCCAAGCTACGCCCTTTACGTGTCTCTTCATCTAAAAAAGTACTCAAGGATTGAAAAAATAAATCTCTTTGTTCATTTGTAGCCGTTTCGTATTGAAGCATGACCTTAAAGACCGCTAACAACTCAAAGATAGCTGGATGCTCCGGTAAGTGATAATAAGCGCATTCTGTTTCTTTATTTTCAATGGTTTCGTTCATGGCTTGCACAAATACAGTAAATTTAGTCAGATTTGCTTCAAAGATAATGTCGCCTTCAATCAAATCTGGATCTAAAAATAAGTACTCTTTGGCCCATGGATTTTTTTCAAGTATAGTTGTTAAATCTGTCATCCCTATAAATCCCTTTCTTCCATCCTTAATAGATTTAGTATAGCATAAATTGTGAGGCCTGAAAGGTGAATTAAAAGAGCCGGTTAGAGGCTTTAATTAAAAAGCTGGAGTAGTAGATAAATCGACTTTTCTATCAACTAGAATAAAAAAGCGAGACAGACTTTTAATGCCTGCCTCTTTAGCTTAAAATTTGCCTGATTGTTGAGGATTATTCATGTACAATAGTGTAACCTAGTTTTTCAATGGTTTGCTTTGTCCGGTATGACTTAAGGCCATCTGTTTGAATCGTCAATTCCACCCGGTTACTAGGACGTCTGACAAACATGTGAGTGATATTGATCTGCTGATCAGCCAATGCTTTAGAAAGACTTGCGATAATACCAATCTTATCTTCAGGCAATTCAATCACGACGCGTGTCCCATCCTCTTGATACCCTGTTAAATCAATGAGTGCTTTGAAAATATCTTTATGCGTAATGATGCCAATGACTTCTTTCAAAGGGGTTAATACGGGTAAAACCGTGATGTTTTTCTCTGACATGAGCACCGCTGCAGCTTCAATTAACATATCAGGCGTTGCGGTCACCGCATCTTTAATCATGATATCTTTTACTCTGACCTTATCAAAAAGATAATTCATTTCATAAATACTCAAACTCGAAACATGTGATGGGGAGTTCTCAGCAATCAGTTGCTCGGTAATTAAACCGACAAATTCGCCATCATCTACGACAGGAAGTCGGTGAAACTGATTCCGATCCATTATATCTATCGCTTTTGCTAATTTGACATCAGAGGTTACTGTGACAACGTCTTTCGTCATATAGTGCCCAACGTTCATTCTTTACCCTCCTAAATATTTATCAAATTTTATTCCGTCATTAAAATAAAAAAAGACAAGCCCTATAATTGATTAGGGCTTGTCTCATTGTGTGAGCCCTACTCCATAACGAAGTGGACCCTCCTTTTTGGAAGAGTCCTGACTACACAATAATAATAATGACTGAATGAGAAAAAAGAGAAGAAAAAGACACACGTACGGTTTCATCCCTATGAGTATGTAAGTTCTGAACCCTTTCAACTTGTGAATGCATATCTTTTTCCCCTCCATTTCTTTGACTGCCATCATTATAGACGCAAATAAAATGGATTGCAACCCTTTTTTAATATATTTCTCATTATCTTATCATCAAACTCTGAAATGGCGCTATTTTTTGAAAGAAAATTTATTTATTGGGATCGACTTCGTGAATAGCTGAAGGTTCTCCATTTTGAACTTCGATAATACTAACGGTCTTAACCGGATCGTGATTGTCATCAAAGGAAAAAGTGCCCGTGACTCCTGCAAAGTTTTCTGTCGCTTCTATTTCTTCATTCACTTTAAAGGAATCGGTTGACCCGGCTCTTTCAATCGCTTCTTTCACAATATAAACGGCGTCATAAGCTAAACCCGTAAACATATCCGGTTGGTTTCCAGTTGCTTCTTCATAGGTTTCCACAAAGGATTGAATCTCTGGGTCTTCACTTTCAACCGCAAAATGCGATGTGTAATAGACATCATTCATATTCTCCATGCCAGCCAACTCATAAAAGCGCTGATTGCCTAGACCATCAGGACCAATAATCGGTTGATCAATACCCATTTCTCTCGCCTGCTTCACTATAGGACCCGCTTGTTCGTAGTAGCCCGGTACATACAAAACATCAAAGTCCATGGTCGCAATATTGGTTAAAGTCGCACTGAAATCCGTTTGATCGGCTGTAAAGTTTTCAATGGATACGACGTCTCCTTCAAAAGCCTGCTGGAAGGTTTCCGTCAAGCCTTGAGCGTAGTCGCTGGAATTATCAGAGAAAATAACCGCTTTTGAAGCTTGAAGTTCTTCATTTGAAAACAGTGCGAGTGCACCGCCTTGAAAAGAATTGGTGAAGGACGTTCTATAGGCATACGGATGAACCTCTCCGTTAGTATCTTGAAGAACCCCATCATCTGTTGCGGAAGGACTAATAATGGCAACCTGGTTCTGATTGGCTGAAGGGATGGCTGCCTGCAAGGTCCCAGTCAAGGCTGGTCCAATAATAGCGGATATTCCCTCATCAGATGTCATGGCCATGGCCCCCTGTGCCGCTTGCGATTCATCAGAAGCAATATCTCTTTCGACCACTTCAATGTGAACCCCATCAATGCCACCGGCTGCATTTATTTCTTCGACAGCCATATGGACTGCCTCATTCATGGATTGCCCATACTCAGCTGCCGAACCGGTTAATTCAAACAAAGACCCTATCTTAATGACCTCATCTGACCCGTTACCCGCTGCCGCTTCCTGTTCGCCGTCCGTTCCATTTCCACACCCTGCTATAAATAGCGTGGCTCCAATACCCAAACTTGCAATGATCTTTTTCATATTCATTTCCTCCTATGTTTTAATTAGTCTTACCCACTTAAACGACTTCCTTTTACACACTCCTTTAAAAACACAAAAAAAGAGGGGAACCCTGGAAATGGGCTCCCCTCATGGTCTTACGAGTTAAGTAGGAGGAGCCTCTCTGTAAATAACAGAAATAGGACTCCTCCAATACGTGCTTGGCAGAATCCTACTTAACTAATAATAATAATAAATTTTGTGTTTGATTCGTCTGGGCAGAGCCAGGTTGAACGTTTGTATGAATAGGTTGATTGATAAACATGTGAACCGGCCCCTCCCTAAATTAAAATTGGATTAAATTCATATTATAGAACTCTCTCTTAAAATGCAAGAGATAAATCAAAGTTTTTTAAAGAACACGTTTTCACTCCTTGTTTGACTAATGAACTCCCCATTCAACAGAGTGAATTCTATTCCTATTAGTAAGTTTGAAGACGTATGGTATGATAATAAGGTACTCATAAGAAGGAGGAATCGAACGTGTGTATCGTAACCATTAGCATTCAGGAAAATTCAAATTACCCTTTAATTATTGTTCAAAATAGAGATGAAGCCTATGAAAGAGACAGTCTTCCGATTCATTTTTGGGAGGATTACCCAGACATTTTAGCTGGGCGCGATGTCTTGCGTGGAGGCACATGGTCCGGTATAACAAACTCGGTTCGTTTTGCTTCGATGACTAACCGCCCATTTGATGACTTCCCGTCTATTAAAGACTCTTACTCCAGAGGGAAGCTCGTGAAAGATTATTTATCAGGCACGGACTCTCCTAGTGATTTTTTGAAATATGTAAAAGAAAACCGATTCAAATACGATAGCTTTCAAATCGTGTTCGGGACAGTCAATGAACTTCATGTGTATTCTAATGCGACAGACTCCCACCGCCAGTTCAAACCGGGTCTCCACTCGGTTAGCAACACGAGTGATGATTTAAGCCAGCACCGAATGGACCGGTCTCTTGACCTTATCGGTGGGTATTTAAAAGACTATCCAGAACCGAATCCGGATGATCTCATTAAATACTTTAAAGACACTCAAAAGGCCGAAGACTTAACTCACTTCCCTAAAGAAATTTCTTACGAGATGGCTAAAGATAATTCATCCATATTTATCGATGGAGATACATTTGGAACAGTGAATACCACCGTCTTTCTCGTTCATAAATCCGGTCATGTAACCGTTAAAGAAATGCGGTACGATACTGCCGGTGAAATAGAAACAACCGAGAAAACGCTGAAATTAGCCCGTTAACAATGTAAGTGCGTCGAGTCCCTTTAATGGCCTTTAAAATTATAAACAGGTTTAATCAGCTCTAAAATCTCTACCGTGTCCCCAATGTTATCAATAATATCTTTGGCTTCTTTGTAAGCCATCGGTGCCTCATCCAACGTCCCTTTTTTAACAGAAGTGGAATACACCTCACTCATCGTCGCTTGGAAAAACTCGAAAGACAACTCTTTTTTTGCAGCCGATCGGGACAGCACACGCCCTGCCCCATGGGGAGCGGAGTGATTCCAAGCGGGATTCCCCTTCCCTTTAGCGATAATCGACCCGTCCCGCATGTTCAAAGGAATAATCAGTCGTTTTCCTTCAGAAGCATCCGTCGCCCCTTTTCTCAATATCCCTTTTTCTGGCTCAATGTAATTATGCACGGAGTCGAACTGATCAGATACCGTCCAGCCCATGTGCTGAATAATCCTCTCCGTCATGCGCAAGCGATTTTGATGGGCGTACTCCTGGGCAATATACAAATCATTCAAATAATCCTCTAGCTGTGTCCCCTCCAAATAAGCCAAAGCAGGAGCGTTCACCTTCGGCTGTTCTCCCTTTTTTAAACAGAGCTCTTTTGCTAAACGTTGGTGATGATTAGCCACTGTGAGCCCCAAACTACGAGAGCCCGAATGTATCGCCAGATAAAACTCATCCTTTTCGTTTTTAGCCAGCTCGATAAAGTGATTCCCTCCACCTAATGAACCGATAGACTGCATGATGCGCTGCTTTTTCTTTAATTTAAAGGTTAAGTCATTTAAACGGTTGAAGCGTTCTGTTCGTTTATTGACTTGAAAACCAGAAGGGACATATTCTTTGATGACTTGATCCAGCTTCATATAATCGGATTTGGAAAACGGCCCGTCTTTTAATTTGGTCACCATAATACCGCACCCAATATCAACCCCAACTAAATTAGGACTCACTTTTTTGTTGCGAGTCGTCATGGTTGTCCCGATAACGGCTCCTTTTCCTATATGTGTATCAGGCATAATCGCAATGGTTTCTCCTTCAACAAAGGGTTCATTGAGTAACTGGATGATTTGTTTCTCCAACTCTTTGTCGAATTGATCGGTATAAACCGTTGCTGTATTAACTGCGCCTTTTAAAACGACTTGCTTACCCATTTCTTAGTCTCCTCTTTTCTTCTTCTACTCATCTATATGGTACCCTTTCAAGTTTAGGCTAGTCAATGGGAAGGGCTGGCTGCGGCTCCAGATATAGATGGATAGAAAAAGCCCCTCTCCATTATTAATGAAGAAGGGACTGCCTGTTAATTGTTATCTAATTGTTTTCTTAATTGATCAATTTCCTGTGCGAATTGAGGAATGATTGGCTCGAAATAAATGCCTAATTTTTGATCACGCTTAACGTTTAAACTGTGTTGGATAGACTGCTCAATGTAATCAGAACTTTTAATCACAGCATCTTTAACCGTCTCACCCAGTAGATAATAAGCTGTTATTAAACTGACAGAGATGTCCCCTACGCCTTTGAACCAAGTCTGTTCCTTGCCATGAGTATGGTAGTAAGGCTCAGTCCCTTCGGCATAAACATAGTAACCTGTTTCTTCATCCTTATTTTCTTCGTTTTCATATATGCTTGTTAAAACGACATGTTTGGCACCTAAGTCCACTAAGCGTTGAGCAATAACTGGATAATCATTCGGTCCTAAATCATCTGAATAAGGATAATCCGTAATTAAGCACGCTTCTGTTAAATTCGGAACAATCACATCTGCGTATTTGACTAATTTACGGAACTTTTCGGGAAAATCTTCACTAAAGCCAGCATATAGTTTTCCGAAGTCTGCCATAATAGGATCAATTACCACAGGCATATCGTAATCGATGGATTCTAAGTAATCGATGACAGTCGTGATTTGCTTACTATCTGCAAAATAACCTGTTAAAGTTCCACAGAATTTCGTATCCAATTCTTTCCAGTGATTCAATATCTCATCAAAGGATTCATTTAAATAGTGTTTCACTAAACCGGGATACCCCATTGTATGTGTGGATAAAATTAAGGTAGGGAGTAAAGCTACCTCAAACTGCGCTGCTTCCAATAAAGGCAGATTTGACATACCGGCAACCTTTGCAATGCCTGGTAAATCGTTAATGACTAATACGTGTTCACTCACTTTTCAATCAACTCCAATTTCATTTAGTATAATCACTATTTTTCTTTCTTCTAGCAATTACCTCTTTTTCTATTTTAACACTTAATAGCCTTCCTGACACCTGAAAATTAAAAAGGCATTTTGTTTTTTTAAAACTGAAAGCAAATAATTATAGCAATAGTCTTATACCCGGGTGTCTGTCACTTCTTTTGGTATAATAAAGGTGTCATATAGAATGAAGGAGGGATTGTCATGTTTCATGTTTTACATTTTTTGCCACTCTATTTTCAAGCAGATGCAGGTGCCGGCCCTTCACAGTTGGATAGCGAAAGAGATCACGCCTTATTGACCAATTCTGGAAGCGATATGCAGTTAGCCATCAGTCATGCTTTAGTGCTGTTTTATGAAACCTTCCCTAAAGCGGCCATTCGTAAGATTGAAGTCGACTACTCAAATAAATACAATGATTATTTAATTAAGATCAAAGGCATTGATGTGGAAAATAGCTATGAAATTAAAATTGACTTGTCTGATCACCGTCTTCTTGAACGCAGCATGACCTTATTGCCGGACCGCAAACAAGATGGGGTCGGTTTAGCTAGAGAAGCAATCAGTTTAAAGGACGTTCTCCCTTTTGATGTTATTCTGGCTAAAGTACAGGAAGAAATCTCTCAGTCTGATTTTTATAAATGCGAGCTGGAAGGATACGGGCGACTCTTGAAATGGGAGTTTCATTTTAGAAACGGCCAAGAGACCATTCAGATTGATTTAGATGGAGAAACCGGCCATATCTTTGATGTCACTTATGATTAAAGAGGAATAAAAATAACTGTCTCTTCATTAGAGGCAGTTATTTTTTTGCAGATAGTCTCTTTTAGACTCTAGCCTTTTTATGTCATTAGTGCTATTCTGATTAGTAAGTATTAAAAATGAATGAATATTTAGTGAGGAGACTGACAGATGCAATTTACAACACATGCAACGCACGATGTGACGGTTCATTTCGTTTTAGAGAACCAGTCACTGGATATGGTATCACCTGAGGTAGCCGATTACCTCTCTTCTACTTTAGATTATAAGGGTAAACTAAAATCCGTTTATACTAATGTGGGACCAAAGAGCGAAAATGTCGTTTTAGTCGGTGTGGGTGAAGAGAAAGACGTCACACGCGATCGTTTAGTTGAAGCCGCTCACGCAGCAGCTAAGGAACTGAATAAGTTGAAAGTTGAAAAAGTAAACGTGGAAGTGAAAGCGTTTGGTCAAGTGGATGCCGAAGCGACAGTTAAAGCAGTTGTTGAAGGGGTATTACAAGCGGATTATGCTTTTGATACATATAAGAAAGATAAATCCAAACACGCTTTAAAAGAAGTGTCTCTTTCGACGGACCTTTCCAATGTGGAAGACCTTATCTCTGAAGCCACTCATGTTCTGGCAGGAGTGAATTGGACGCGTGACTTAGCGAATACACCAGCTAATGATTTGTATCCGGAAACTTTAGCAGATACAGTGGTTGAGAAGTTTAAAGAGACAGATGTTCAAGTGGAAGTGTATGATAAAGCTCAGTTAGAAGAAATGGGCATGAAAGCTCTTCTAGCTGTTTCAAAAGCTTCTGTTAAAGAACCGCGTTTAATCCTCTTGAAGTACTTGCCTCTTGGCGAGGATAAACCAGCTGTTTCACTTGTTGGTAAAGGGGTCACGTATGATAGTGGCGGGTACGCTTTGAAGAATGCCAAAGGGATGGCCAATATGAAAGTGGATATGGCTGGCGCGGCATCTATGATTGGAACAGTGTACGCTTTAGCAAAGAATAAAGTTCAAAAGAACGTTATCGCTGTTGTGGTTGCTACCGAAAACATGATAGCTGGAGATGCAACGAAAAACGGAGACATTATTGAATCCCTTAAAGGATCCACTATTGAAGTCTTGAATACGGATGCTGAAGGCCGTTTGATTTTAGCTGATGGGTTATACTATGCCGCTACAGAATTGAACTCGTCTTGTATTGTGGACGCAGCGACATTAACGGGTGCAGTCGTGGCTGCTTTAGGGAAGAACATTACAGGAACGATGACGAATAATCAGGAACTCCTAGATACCTTCCACTCTGTTTCCAAAGAGACGGGCGAAGACATGTGGCAGTTACCTATCAATGATGAGTTTAGAGAACAGACGAAAGGTAAAATAACAGACTTAGTCAATATTGCGACAAATCCGACTGGAGCCGGAACTATCTTTGCAGCCGCCTTCTTAGAACACTTCGTTGAAGACACACCTTGGATTCACCTAGATATCGCCGGAACCTCTTCTTCTGGAAAAGGACATAAATACTTGCCGGATGGAGCATCAGGTGTCCCAGTTAAGACGTTATATGAATTTGTTAAACGTTACTAAATAAATAAAAAGAAAGAGTTCCCTATTGTGAAAACTAGGGAACTCTTTTTTGAATAGCTTAGCCTTACAGGTGTTGATTGAAGCGTAAGGCTAAGGAGAAAACAAGGAGCGAAGCGGCAGGTATTTCATTTGAAAGAAGTCTTGCTTTGACATGTTGCCTTTAAATTAATTGACATGTTGCTTTTTCCATTGCGTAAAGCATAATGAACCGTGTTTCTTGTGTTGATTATGATTGACTCTTTGGTAACTACTTCCTAACCTATTTCTTAATTTTTATCTTCACTTGCTTTTGACTAAAAACTAAAGTGCCGCTTCTTCTCCTTTGTTACACCCTTATTATGGCACCGCTTACTTCAAAAGTAAAGGATAAGCACTCGAAAAAGAAACTTTTTTTAAAACTGTCACAATTGGACTCCTATACTCTGATAGATGAACATAAAAAGAGACGCTCTCCCCTCTTACTGAAGGAAAAGCGCTCGTCTCTTACTGAATTATTTTAATAGAGTTCAAAGACTTTATCGAATAAGTCTTTTTCTTTATCGATTTGTGTTTTATTCCCAATGACAACAACGGTACTGTTATCCATGACTTGAGCAAAATCTTCATGTAAAGCATTCAATTTGCTTGAGTCAGTGGCTAAAATCTCTTCTTTTAACTGAACAATATCGTCTTTTGTCAAACCTGTATTCAAACGACTGAAAGCAGTTAACCCTTTGCTGAAAGCTGATTTAGGCTGTTCTAATGGACTCATTGTTCCAATGATGTATTTCAGTAATTCCGTTTCAGACAGCTCTAAGTTTTCAACAAATTCTGGTAAGTTCTTATAAACAGTCAAGGTATTGGAAATGTTTGGATCGCGGTATGAACCAAGTGCAAAACTGCCATTGCGCTTGTGGTTGTACAATGACCCGTAGGCTCCACCTTTCACGCGGATTTCATTCCAAAGGTAATCGTAACGGAAAGCAGTCGATAACACATTCGCTGCCCCATTATAGTCTAAAATACCATCTGCGTCGGCTCCAGCCGCAACATAGTTCACATCCTGAGCGGTCACGTAAGCTTCATTCTGTTTCTCCCCTGTTTGAATCTCTGCCGGCAAACCTAAAGGCTCACTTGGCAAGTTATCAAAAGCCGATTGGACTTTAGCTTTGACCTCTTCTACGCGGTCTTTACCACCAGTGTAGAGAACGTTTAAACGGTTCTTATTGAGCAGGCGTTTGAGTGCCCCAACCAATTGCTCAGGCAAGTCAGATGGGGATTCTGCACGAAGCTCATCACGGACAGATTTCAGGTAATTGAAGTAATCAATTCCATCAGTCAGCTCACCCAGTTTAGCTAATGCCTTCACCTGGCTTAAAGCTCGGCTGGCGGCTAAAGCATGCGCTCTGTAATTAATTTTATTTTCAAAATTAGAAATTAAACGCTGCGTAATTTTCAGTAACTCACTGGTATCGTCAAACTGAGTATGAGCCATGATTTCCTTCATTAAATCCATTAAGTCATCAAATGAAGACTCGAGAGCTTTCCCGCGTAAGACAAAGTAAGGCTTAATTTGCTTGTCTTTATCTTCGTATAGAGCAAGACTTCCGTAAATTCCACCTGTGTGTGAGTCTATTTGAGTCTGTAATTTAGCTGCATCATACTTATCTGTTGCCAACTCACCTAATAAGCTGCTTAAGTAGCTGAGTAAAGGATAATCTTCTGCAGGAATATCTTTAATATCAAAATACAGATTGACGTAATCAATACCGGCTGTAAACTGATCCGTATGATAGAAGTGAGTCTGTTCCCCTAAATTTAACGTCTCAATAGGGTATTCTTCTGCTTCTGTATTCAAATCTTCTCGTTTAAGAGTAGGAATTTTCGCCAAGTCTTCCGGCTTATCAGGTGTTTCCTGACGCTTGATTAATTCTTTTGTTTTAGAGACCATCTGATTTAACTCTTCTTCTGAAAGTGTGGCTTTGTACTCTTGTAATTTTTCATGCGTTTCTGCTTCTAATCGATCGCTTTTTCCTGGCTCAGCCGTTAGGGTTACAGCCACGCGTTTCGCATTCGATAAAAATTTTTCCTTAATCAGATTCTCAAAGTAGCCTTCTTTAGCTTTCTGTGCTAATTCTTCTAAATACCCTGAGAACTTCAAGTTCACAAACGGGTCTCTATCGTATAGCCACGTGCTGAGAGAAGTAATAGCATACAAGACGCCTCTTGGGTTATCTTCTGAGATAGCTGCTTCTTTTGTTTCAAAAGTAATTTTATTTAAAGCCGCATCAATCAGTTCCTGGTCTATTCCGTCAGCGACTAGCTTTTCTAATGTGTCCTGAACCACTTGTTTGAAGGCATCCATCTTATCAGCGCTTGAATACTTTGCCATTATCGTAAAGGCAGTCGGGAAGCCTATCTCATCGGCATCACCATCAATGTCGCCTCCTATTTCTGCATCCAGAAGGGCTTTTTTCAAAGGAGACTGGTTGTTTCCGAATAAAATTTCTTCGAGTACTTTCAGTCCAAAGCTGTCGAGTGCGTTATCGGGTTCATTGACATGCCAGCTTAGTGCTAAATAATCTTTTCCTTCCGGATTATCACCGTCTGTAATCGAATACGTACCGGTGAAGTCTGTTTCAGCAGGTTCTGTTATTTCAAAATCCAAACGCGTTTCTTTCTCGTTTCTGCCCATTCCACCGAAGTATTCTTCTAAGGCGTTAAAGGCTTCGTCCAAATCTAAGTCTCCATATAAAATAGTCAGAGAGTGACTAGGGTGATAGTAGTTTTGGTGGAAATCGATAAATTCTTCTTGTGTTAAACTTGGAATGGCTTTGGGATCGCCACCTGATTCATGAGCGTAGACACTATTTGGGTACAGTTGTCTGGTTAACTGGTTATAGACTTGACGTTCAGGAGAAGCTGTCGCTCCTTTCATTTCATTGTAGACGACGCCTTTGTAAATCAGGTCATCTTCTACATTTTCTAAATGGTAATGCCAGCCTTCTTGTTCTAGAATTTGAGGGTCATTGTATAATAAAGGCTGGAAAACAGCATCTAAGTAAACGCCCATCAAATGCATGAAATCTTTCTGGTTAGTGGATGCTACGGGATAAATGGTTTTATCTGAAAAAGTCATCGCATTGACGAATGTGTTCAATGACCCTTTAATTAATTCTACAAACGGTTCTTTTGAAGGGTATTTCTTTGACCCGTTTAAAACAGAGTGCTCTAGGATATGAGCAATCCCGTTATCGTTATAAGGCGGTGTTTTAAAGCCGATAGTAAAGGCTTTATTCGAGTCATCATTTTTCAGGTGCAGCACGCGTGCCCCTGTTTCTTCGTGCTCATAAATGGTTCCAACAGATTGAATATCTGGTAATTCCTGTGTTTCTAATGTCTTAAACACCATATAGTATTCCCATCCTTTGCTTCTATTTATAATTTAATGCTATTTTAAACTAATACTCATGATAACATGAAAACGACTTCTTGAGTGATAAAAATGTAAAAATATTCCTATTTATACAACCAGGACTAAGAACAAGACATAACAGCCTAGTGTGAGGAGAACGCTAAGCATGGTCCCAATCACAAAGTATTCAGAAAAATAAGGATCTTCTGCAATGAGTTTATATCGGGCGAATGCCTTGATGGATAAAATAGCGACGACAGATACCAAGCTTCCAAAGAAAAAGGAGATTATTATAAGGAGCCGTTCTAGATTCCCAATCATAGCCCCGGCGCCCTTGAAGCCCGCCTCTTGAGTAGTATCCTGAGTTTGCTCTCCTGTGCCCTGAATAGTGGCTTTGTGTCTCACTTTAGGGTCATACTTGGAACTGAGTGTTCGAATGACCTGATTAGCGGGCCGCATCAGTAAGGTTAACACAAGTGCTCCCCTCACCCATATAAAGTAAGCGGATTGAGCCGCAAAGACATGAGGAGGCAAAGAGTACGGTCTGTACACTTCTAAGGCATGTATGATTAAATCAAAGACAATAATGGTCAGTGAAGCCAGTATCAATAAAGATGCGCCTTCTTGTAAAACCCTTCTCCAGCGGTAGTCTCTAAAGTTTCTGGATATTTTATATAAAAGAACTAATACAAAGAGCACAAATAGGAGGATAGGCGCTATAGTGTCGAACCCACGCGTCAGGTTTTGCAATAGGAGGAGCCATAACAAGGTCAGCGCATGGTCGATTAAGAATAGAACACTTTGTTTATTCGATATGTACAGGCTAAACAACGGATGCTGCTCATTGAGACGGATAGTATCTAAGAAACGATGGATTGATGGTTTGAGAGTGCCTTCATATACGCCATGCCATACGATTAATCCTAGAGAATAGATTAGCCATTCCAAGTAATGATTTGAATCAATGACGACCTGTATGACGAAATAAGTAAAGATAACCCCCCACGTATAATGCGATTTTTGAGACCGAAAATAAAAAGAACCGATGACATGAGCCAGTAATGCTTCAATTATCATGTGCCATTCTCCATTCTTCAATGTGCTTCGCTAGCCATTGTCTAGATGATGTATATTGTTTAATGTTGGTTGAGATAATGCGTTTACTGATGGTTTGATCCGAAAAGTGCTGATTTAAATCTGTATTCAAGACATCCTTGACTTCCTGGTTTGTCCAGTCACTATAGTGAAACGCCTTTAAAATAGAATAAGCGGTTTCTTTTTGAGTGGTTGTCCACTCGTTTCGAATGACATTCTGTATCCTTATGATACTATTGTAAAAGTGTTCGTCTTCTGTTCCCGTTAGTATTTTTTCATTTAACCGACCATAATCATTGTGTCTGCGAACCGATTCGACGGCTTCCCTTGCGTGCCAGAAGGCTGGACCATCCATCCCGATGCTGTAGCCATTTTCTTGTACTGGTGTCGCTAATTTGCCTATTCCAATCCCCCATCTTAAATGTATTTCTTCCCCTATGTCTCTTTTGGTCATCAGCTGCAATTGAAGAGTAATGAGATCTACAAAAAGGAAGGCTTTTTCCACGGATGTAACCATGCCTTGAAATTCATCTCCTAATGTAATCGTGAAATCTGTTTCTATATCGTCTTTATACTTAGCGTTAATAGAATCTAGAATAGATTGCAAGAGGACTTGAGTTTGCCCCCTTTCTTTCATTTTTCTCGATGCGATCATATCTGCAATAAGTGTGATTTTTAACTGGTCGGACATACTCTCACCCCTTTTTCGTTGTAAAACCAGTATAAACCATATTCGGTTGAAAAGCAAACATCAACTAAATATGGTTTATAAAAGTTAAGAGTCTTTAAATCGCACGTTATTTTCTTTTAATTTTTTAATTGTAACGGGTCCGATTCCTCGGATGCTTTTCACTTGAGCTTCTGTTTTCTTTAAAAAATCATCGTAAGTTTGTAAATGATTTTGAATGAGTAAACGGATTTGCCCTACTCCTATGTTTCTGAGAGGGTTAGATTCGTCTTGACTGTGCATACTAAAGAGATTCATCCTCACTTTTTCCGTTAAAAAAGGCGGGGCTATTTCTTCTTCTACGCGCATAAGCTTCAAAAAGATACTCTGACTATTGGTCTGTTCATTTGACTGGGTATCCGATTGGTCGTAGGCCTTTATTAATGTCTCATACAGATAAAGATTATCATACAGCAAGGGTAAAAGGTCATATAGCGACAACAGCAGACTGTCATATGAGAAAGGGGCAAACCGCTCGCTTAAGACATCATTAGACTCAAGAATATCTGGATAAGGCCACTCATTTTCTTCTTCAAATAAATAAGACACATCCGGATTCACTTCCATTAATTGCTTGAAAAGTTTTAAACCGACTTCTAACCGTCCAGTTAAAATAGCCAATATGATAATTGGAAGAAGGATCTGGTCGTCTGATTCCGCCTCATCCACTTTCAAATAAAATTTCCATGCATTTTTCCAGTCGTATTTACGAGCGTAAATAGCCAGCAGCTTATAGCGCGCTCTGGCTGTATCTGTTTTATCCATGCGAAGAAGTTCTTCGTAATGCTTCTGGGCTTTATCCAGTAGACCACATTCAAATAAAATATCTGAAAAATGCTTCTTAATATTCAAGTAAGCATCCACTTCAATATCTTCTCTTTTAGAGCTTGTTTTCCAGGTCTCGTTATAAGCTTTTCTTTCTAACTTTTCATACTTATCTATGAGGTCAGTCAAGTCAATCGATTCACTCGTCATTAACTGATAAGCGTGGATG
This sequence comes from Alkalibacterium iburiense, assembly GCF_039521845.1. Classification (NCBI taxonomy): domain Bacteria; kingdom Bacillati; phylum Bacillota; class Bacilli; order Lactobacillales; family Carnobacteriaceae; genus Alkalibacterium; species Alkalibacterium iburiense. The sequence goes on along the minus strand of NZ_BAAACW010000020.1, from coordinate 52,768 downwards.
TGCCAGTTATTTGGCCATAATTCCAGTGCTTGATCTATTAATAGATTTCTCTTTGATTGAGAAGTGGCATTCATAGCTTCCTGGAATGTTTCCAGGGATTGTAAGAAGGGGTCTGACTGTTCAAAATTAAGGGCTCCAGGATGATGCTCACTCATATTAAATTCTCTCATGAAGTAATGAAAGGCGTCTTCCGGAGATGGAAACATATCCCCGTGCTCTTGTATAAACTGCTGTAGAGCGTTCCTGACTATATCTCGATCATGGGTCATGGGTGTTATACTCCTTTACCGATTCTTATTTCTTGCAATTTCTTTCAGTATAACCTTTTTTCTCTGGTATCATCAATACTTTTTGAGAGAAAGTTCTCAAGGCGTTTGAGTAGTCTCACCTAATCGGTCTTGCTATACTTTAAACAGATCGTACTAAAATTTATGAGGAGAGATAAATGATGACAGATTCACATTTAAATGATCCACGTAAGAAGTATTATACGGAGAAGTTTCCCGATCAAGAACAGAACACTCCGGCTCTTCAGAAAGATATGAACCCCGTACCGGATTGCGGTGAAGAGTCTTATAAAGGATATAACCGTTTAGAAGGACGCAATGCCTTAATCACAGGTGGCGATTCCGGAATTGGACGAGCAGCGGCTATTGCTTACGCACGAGAAGGTGCGAATGTGGCGATTCAATTCTTACCTGGAGAAGAAGCAGATGCTGAAGAAGTGAAAGATATCATTGAAAAAGAAGGAAGAAAAGCCCTTCTCCTTCCCTATGATCTGCGTGATGAATACGCAGCAACGGAAATTGTTGAAAAAACAGTTGAAGCATTCGGCGCATTGGATGCTTTGATTTTAAATGCGGCTCAGCAAATTGCTCAACCATCACTAGAAGATCTAACGATGAAACAGGTTGAAGATACATTTAAGATTAATATAATCAGTATGTATGAAACGGTTAAAGCGGCAGAGAAGTATTTGAAACCAGGAAGCACCATTACGACTACGACTTCCGTTCAGTCCTTCTCCCCTAGTACGAGTCTACTGGATTACGCCGCTACAAACGGTGCTGTTAGTAACTTTACAGTCGCCTTATCTGAATACTTTGGAGAGAAAGGCGTTCGTGTGAATGCGGTAGCACCTGGTCCTATTTGGACTCCATTGCAGCTGGACAACGGTAAGTTAGACGGAGATATTCCAGAATTTGGACAAAACAGTACGCTGAAACGAGCTGGACAACCGGTTGAATTGGCTCCAGTCTATGTCTTCTTAGCCTCTGATGAAGCCAGCTATGTCACAGGTGAAATTTACGGGGTAACCGGTGGAAAACCGATTAGTTTGTAGGAGATTAAATGGAGTTAGTTACCATTTAAAGAAAAAATATTGGCTAAAGTAGTAACTAAACTGAGTTGGTTACCAGTTAAAGAAAGAATTTCTGCCTTAAGTAGTACCAAACTTTAATTTAATTTAAAAAATGAAGCTTTCGGGCAAAATGATAAAGCTCTCTGTCTCTGTGTTTACACAACAACACAAAGGCAGAGAGCTTATTTTATTTATAAGGAACGGTCTCCAAATGAATCGTTTGGGATCCATGGGTAAGCTTAGCTACTGGGCAGCGTTTTTCAGCTGACTCTATCATTTTTTTCGCTTCGTCCAACTCCATGTTCTCAATTGAAGCAGAAAGGGAGACATCGAAAAAGAAGCCGACGCCGCTGTCTTCTCTTTTCAATTGAATCTTGGCACTGACATGACTTTTGTTCGTTAAGCCACGTCCTTTTAGTAAAGACTGAATTGTCGCATTTAAGCACGTCGTCATGGCCAATCCAAAAAGTTGTTCAGGATTGGTACCTGGTAAGTCGTTCATTGGGCTAGAAGTCACAACACTCAGCTCTTTTTCGCCTTCAACGTACGCGACACCGTCTACCCCATCACTGTTATGAATCACAGTTTCATACAAATAATCAGACATATACGCCCTCTTTTCTTAAGATTTTGCTTGAGAAACGTCTATTCCTTCAATTTTAGCTAATTCTGGTAGTAAAGTTCCTAAAATACGACCACCATATACGAAAACATCCATCATAGGACCCACGTCTTCACCAGTAATCCCTAGATGACGCATGATGATCTCACCATCTCCAGAAATAACAAAGCGGTAGTAACCTGAACGCATAGCATTTAAGTCATTTAACTGTGTTGTAATTTCAGGCATTTTGTTGCGGTCAGTCACGTAACCAATTTTGTTGTAAGTGATTTGATAGTTTACTCGTGGTGATTCAGCGTCGTGAATGATTACACCACATGCGACTGCTTTTTCGTTATTCACTCTTAAAGCGGTTTGGAAAACGAGTTGTTTTTGTTCCACTTCAGATCCGTCTTTTTTACGAAGAGGGGCTTTGACCTCTCTTTCTTTAAATTGAATCTTTCTATCTTGTGCTAAATATCTAAAATTGTCTGTAATTTTGCTCATTAAAAATCCTCCAATAATATAAAGTATAGTCTTTTCTCTCACACAAGGTTCATTATAACATAAAACGCTTACTGATTTAAGTATCCGACTAATATTGACAATAAATTGTTACCGGGCTTCATTTATTAAATAATTCACTATACCCTCTATTCAAATGAAGCGCATTCATATATACTACTCTTGTACATATAGAACAAATAGCAAAGAGGAGGAAAACAATGACTAAACTAGCCATCATCAATCTATCTTTCATTCTTTTGTTGCTGTCAGGCTGTACTGCCACAAACACTCAAGAAGGCAGTTCCAACGAAGAGATTGCAGCCTTAACAAGAGAAATAGCCACCCTGAACCAGGAGTTAGCCAAATTTGAAACACTCTCGAAAGAATCTGAGGCATTCTCATATTTAAACGACTTGACTGACCAAGAGCTTCATCAATACCAATTGTTTTTAAAAGAAAGAGATATCGATTATTTAAAAGATTTCTCACCAGAAAAAGTGGTTCTCCTCTACTTTGAATCGATTGTTACAGATGATATGGAAACCATTTATGCTATAACTTATGACGGCGGAAGATTGTCCGGTTATTCTGACTTTACAGAACAGTTTTATACGAGTGATTTAAGTCATAATGAAAAAGAATCAGTTTTAGACTTTCGCTACTATGATACCCTCACCCTATTAGAAGAAAATGAAACAGGTGATCAAGCTGTCGTGGAAATCAGTGTATCCATTGGATCTTTTCAATCCGTTAGATGGGTAGAACTGCAAAAAGAAAACAATCAATGGAAGCTGGTCCTTCAGCATTTATTGTAAAAAGAAAAAAGCTTGTATTCTCTAAAAAGAGAGCACAAGCTTTTAAAGTGTTCAAATTAATTGTAACGTACGCGTTCAGGAATACGAGCTGCTTTTCCTTGTAAGTTGCGTAGGTAGTACAATTTAGCACGACGTACACGACCTTGACGAGTTACTTCAAGTTTTGCAACACGTGGTGAATGTACTGGGAACGTACGCTCAACGCCAACACCGTTAGAAATTTTACGAACAGTGTACATTTCGCTAATTCCTTTTCCACGACGTTTAATTACGACGCCTTCAAATAACTGAATACGTTCACGTTCACCCTCAACGATACGAGCGTGTACACGAACCGTATCTCCAGGACGAAAATCTGGAAGATCAGTACGTAACTGTTCTTTTGTGATTTCTTCGATTAATGGATTCATTTCTTCTTCTCCTCTCGCACAACATTCATAGGTGCTTGTCCCAGCGGAATATTGCTAATACGAGTAGTTTCCCACTCGACTATTAACTTTATCATATTCGAAAAAGCATGTAAAGGACTTTTGCTTTATTTCTTATTTTTTTCTTGTAATTCGTAATCAACTAACTTCAATTGTTTGTCTTCTATACGCCATACCTGGTCAGCCACATGTTCAACAAAATAGTGGTCGTGTGAGGTAAATAGAATAGTTCCTTTATAGCTCTTCATCAACCGCTCTAATGCTTCAATCGTCTGCACATCTATAAAGTTCGTCGGCTCATCCAAAACCAGAACATTACTTGGATCAGTAAAAAGTTTGGCAATAACCAGTCGTGTGGCTTCTCCTCCACTTAAGTCTTTTGCCTGTTTCTTCATCACTTCGTTTTGCTTAAAACCTAAGTTATTTAACACACTTCTGATAACGGGTTCTTCAAAAAGAGAATCCTGTTTTAAATACTCTAATACGGTTTTATTTACGTTTAACTGATAATCCAATTGCTTATATACAGAAAAGACGATTTTATTGGAAAGGGTTATCCCTTCTGACTCATTCACTATAGCCTTTAACAAGGTGGACTTTCCAGAACCATTAGGACCCGTAATCGCTATGCGTTTTCCAAGTGGAAACTGAAAACTAGTCTCTTTGAACAGTTCTTTCCCATCAAAAGATAGAGATAGGTCTTCTGCCATAATCGGAAAGGGATTATGAATGTCCAGACTTTTTGGCTGAGGGAACTGTATGCCCCTCTCTTCTTCTACCCTATCAACGGACTCCAGTTGCTCAGCTCGTTTCTCGATAGCTTTGGCTGCTTTATGCGCTGCTTTTTGGACAGTGTCTTTTTGTTTGGATGAAGACAAGCGATCGGGCTTAATCGCTCTGTTCTTCTGTTTCAAACTGACTTGACTCAATTTATTCGCTTGTTGCTGCTTGTCTTTTGCCGCTTGTTCTAAACGGGTTTTTTCTTTTACAAATTGATTGTACGCTTTCTCTTGTTCCAGACGCTCGGCTTCTTTTTGCTCTTTATAAGCAGTATAGTTTCCACTGTAAACACATACTTTCCCAGCATCCACTTCCCATATGGTATCCACCACTTCGTCTAAAAAGTAACGGTTGTGACTGACAACAATGAGTGTCCCATAATAGTATTTCAATTGATCTATCAAAAATTGAATACCTTCCGTATCCAAATGAGTCGTCGGCTCGTCCATTAACAGACCAAAGGAATAGGTAGAGAAGTACTCCGCTAAGCGCAAGCGTGTCTGCTCCCCGCCGCTAAAGTGTTCTGCCGCATGTGCTGGAACACCGAGTCGAGATAAATACTCGGGATCCACTTGAGTGTAATCGTAAGAAAGGACGTCTTCCATTTGTTTGTAATACTTAAAGTCAATCAGTCGATTCACTTGACCCGTATCGGCTTGCTCCACTCCAGCAATAATATTGAGCAGCGTGCTTTTTCCTTCGCCGTTCGCCCCTACAACACCAATCTTTTCATTTTCATAGACTTTTAAATCCTCTATAGTTAAGACTTCTTTACTCAAATAATTTTTTTCAACCTGTTTTAATTCTAATACTAAATTTTGCATATCATTCACTCCTGCATTTTTTTATTCCCATTGCACTCTAGTTATTTTTGGCAATAAAAAATGCAGGTCAAAGTCTCATCGGCTTCAATCTGCAGTCATTCATCTATTTAAGGCGTCGCAAAACAAACCTCTCTTAATAAAGGGAGGTGCCGTTAACATGACGGTGCCCAATGAAGATAAATAAGCATGACAAATAAGCCCATTCAAAAACGAGAATTGAACTGCTTTTTATTGCCATTCTTACCGTAATCTCATTGATCCAACCACCACTACACGACCTTTCATCTGTTTTCATCTCTAAATTTATCATACATCACATATCAATTCAATACAAAGAAGCCCTCACTCTTTATAAAAGAATGAGGGATGCCTTATTTGTTTTCTTCAGCTTTGAATTCTTCAAGCCACTGTTCTTCTTTTTTGGAAAAAGACCGGCCTTCAAGCATGTCCGGTCTACGCAAGAACGTCCGCTTTAAAGACTCCTTGTGGCGCCATTCGTCTATTAAGGCGTGGTTGCCGTTTGTTAAAACATCTGGCACACGCATGCCTTTATATTCAGCAGGCCGAGTATAATGCGGGTGTTCCAAGAGCCCGCTTGAATGGGAATCAGTGACAGCAGAGTCCGCATTCCCTAGTACACCCGGAAGCAGACGAACGGTCGCATCAATCATCACCATAGAAGCCAGTTCTCCGCCCGTTAAGACGTAATCGCCTAGAGAGACCTCATCCGTCACTAAGCTTCTAATGCGCTCGTCATAGCCTTCATAGTGCCCGCATAGAAAGACTAAGTGCTCTTCTTCAGAGAACTCTTCTGCCATTTTCTGATTAAATGGTTTTCCAGCCGGATCCATAAGAATGACTCGTTTTTTAGAATCTGGATGGCGCTCTTCAATTGATTCAACCGCTTCAAATAAAGGCTCCGGTTTAAGCAGCATCCCTGCTCCACCCCCGTAGGGTGTATCATCCACTTGCTGATGCTTTCCTTTTCCAAAAGCTCTTAAGTTGACTCGATTAATCTCGACAGCTTCCTTGTCGATTGCTCGCTTGACCATGGAGTGTCCCAGCGGTCCATCAAACATTTCAGGAAACAGTGTGACAACATCTATTTTCATTCATCTAATCCTTCCATAATGTGAATGGTTACGACTTTGTTTTCAAGGTCAACATCCAATACGACTGATTCAATATAAGGAATGAGCAAGTCTTTTTTGTTTTGACGTTGAATCACCCAGACATCGTTGGCTCCAGGAGATAAAATTTCTTTGACTTTCCCCACTTCTTCACCGGTATCATCAATGACTCGAGAGCCAATGACTTCGTGAATGTAAAAGGTGTTGTCAGGGAGTTCCAGTAAGTAGTCTTCGCTTATACGGAGCATGCCTCCTACAAACTTCTCGACTTGATTAATATTGTAGTAATTTTCAAAAGTGAGTAAGTCAAAGTTCTTGTGCACTCTGTGAGAGCGCACTGTTAATTCTTCTTTGCTTCCGTCGGTACCGAACCATGTTAAAGGCGCTCCTTCATAGTAGCGGTCTTCTGGTGTATTGGTAATGGAAATGACGCGTACTTCACCTTTTATGCCGTGAGTATTCACCACTTTCCCAACATCAAAATATTCCATTTCAGACTTCCTTCCTCGATTTTTTCATAAAAAAATAGGATGCACTCAAAGAGACATCCCACTTTTAACTAATCAACAATTGTCAGACGCACACGTTTTGGACCGTCAAATTGGATACTATAGACGATCGCACGGATAGCTTTAGCAATACGTCCTTTTTTTCCAATGACACGTCCCACATCATCGGGATGAACAGATAACAGATATTCGTGAAACTCATCAGTATCCTTCAAATCTAATGACACATCATCGGGATGACTGACTAAAGGTTCAACAATAGTCTTAATTAACTCTCTCATTTCTTGATCAGTCATAATACCATCCTTCTTTACATTGCTCATTATTAAAAATGAAGAAAAGAAACGGCACAGCACTGTATGCGATTCTTTTCTTCATTCAAAACTTACACTTATTTGCTATATTTTTCGTTGTGGTATTTTTCCATTAAACCTTTAGATGATAACAATTTTTTAACTGTATCAGATGGTTTAGCGCCATCTCTTAACCATTTCATTACTAACTCTTCGTCGATGTTGACTTGAGCTGGTTCAGATACAGGGTTGTATGTTCCAACTTGTTCAATGATACGTCCATCACGTGGAGAACGTGAATCAGCAACAACTAAACGGTAAAAAGGATTTCTTTTAGAACCCATACGTTTCATGCGAATTTTTACTGCCATTTACTTGCACCTCCTGAATTATTTTTATGTGGAATTTCTTAATTGATAAAGAAATATTCTTGAGTTTTAGTCTCTTTCAAACTCACGATATGTATCATACCATGCTATTAAAAGTTTGTAAAGTGTTTTTTCTTTACAGGCGAAAATAAATTCGGTTTTTATGGTAAACTAGACAAAACGAGGAGGCTGCATCATGTCTATAGAAGACCAGGATTTTATCATGCGACAAATTAAGCTTTTAGCTAAAGGAATCGGTGCATTAATGGATATCAATTCCTTAAAAGAACTCTTATTCATGGAATTTTCAGTTGAAGACGAATTATCTGACCACGAAGTCGAAAGTTTAATTTATATGGCAAGAGTGGAAGACTTGATTGATCGAGACGTTTTAACCAATGAAGAATTAGAAACATATTTAGGAGTGTCTTCAAATCGCATCAATCAGTTTACGACTAACTCAGACATCCCTACTGAAATCGAACTGGAGAAATTGAAACAGTTAGTTGACGAAAAAATGTATTGGGATTAACGGCGGCACTCCGCCCGCTTCCGGTAAAAGATAAGCGTCAATAGTAAATAAAATTTGTAGCATAGCTATAAATAGAAAAAAATACGTTGGATAAAAGCGCTTGTCTTTTCGGGCGGCTAGAATGAGTGAGATCAGTGAACCAACAGATAAAAGTAATACCAGTAAAAATCCTAGCCACATATTATATTCGGATACGACATGCATCCCACTTGAAATAAAGTAAATAAAATAAGCACTCAGCAAAAAGAGTCCTAATTTGAAATAGAATGGAACTTTACGTTTCAAGTAACTCCCTCCTTTTATTTAGTTACTAAAGAACTACCAGCAAGTCTTAGATCATTAGCGTCAAAGAAAAAAAAGCACCTAAATACGCTGCAAAAATAAGAATATACGCTAGTAGTTCATTGGTGAAGCTCCATGGAAAACTGATTAGAGAAATCAATAAAACCGATAGAAGTAATAAGATAATCGCATATTTGACCCAAGGTCTCATTTTAAGAATAAGGTGCTCTCCACCACTTACTTCAATTTCATTACTCTTAATACCGAGTTGAGTGACTCGTATAGTTGCTTTGTCACGATTTAACTCTACCTCACGTGTGTGATTTTCTAAAATGCTTTCGACTTTTTCATCATCTACCTTTATTGTCATACTCAATCCTACACCTATGAATCCAGTCTGTCGATTGAGTGTGATCATCGTTTCTCCTCCTTCATGAAACTGTTTAATTGAAGTTTATCAGAGTTAGGTAAACGACACAATAGACTAATGACTTAAATAAAATCACTATATTAACTCGATTAATGACAGTTACTCTCTAATTTTATTGATTAAGTGTCATTCAAACGTCGATTAATGACAGTTACTCCTTCAATTTTTTGACTAAGTCTCACTCAAACGTCAAGTAATGATACTTACTCTAGAATTATGACCTTCAAGTGTCATTATTCATACTATTTTACTCAAAAAAATAGACGAAGCATTTAACTTCGCCTACTTTCCGACTTATTATTTTTTGCGTCTGATTTTCTTCTTTTTCTTTCTCTTATTGCGTTTAGCCATGCCGCTCATAGCCATCTTGCCTAACTTCCCTTTGACTCCGCCGCCAAGCATTTGTTCCATACCGCCCATATTTCCTTTGGACATTTTACTCATCATGTCTCTAGACTGTTTGAACTGTTTAATTAAACGGTTGACTTCGGCAATATCTCTCGCTGACCCTTTTGCAATACGGCGTCTGCGTTTTTGAGATAAAATTTCTGGATTTTCACGTTCTTCTGGAGTCATGGATAAGACGATAGCTTTCATATGAGCAATGTCTTTCGGATCCATTTCAAAGTCCGCAATACCAGGTACTTGGTTCATCCCAGGAATCATTTTAATTAAATCTTCCATCGGTCCCATGTTTTGCATTTGATCCATCTGTTCAATGAAGTCATTGAAGTCGTATCTGTTTTCGCGCATCTTTTCTGCCATCTCGGCTGCACGGTCTTCATCGACTTCCTGCTGGGCACGTTCGATTAAAGTAAGAATATCTCCCATACCCAAAATACGGTTAGCCATACGGTCAGGATAGAATGGCTCTATCGCATCCAGTTTTTCACCGGTACCGGTAAATTTAATCGGCTTATTCGTAACCGAACGAATAGAGAGTGCGGCACCCCCACGTGTGTCTCCATCTAATTTAGTTAAGATGACACTGCTGATTTCCAGTCTTTCGTTAAAGGAATCGGCTACGTTAACCGCGTCTTGACCTGTCATCGCATCCACGACTAAGAAAATCTCGTGCGGATTAACTGCCGCTTTAACATCTTCCAACTCATTCATTAAGTCTTCATCGATGTGCAAACGACCGGCTGTATCAATGATAACAACGTCTCTGTTATCATCAATGGCTTGTTGAATTCCTTTTTCAGCAATCTCAACCGGGCTCACTTGGTCTCCCATACTGAATACAGGAATATCCAACTGTTCTCCGAGGTTTTGAAGCTGATCAATCGCAGCCGGACGGTAAATATCCGCCGCTACCATCAAAGGTTTTTTCTTCTCTTGCTTACGTAAGTAATTGGCTAACTTACCGGCAGTGGTAGTTTTACCTGCCCCTTGAAGCCCTGTCATCATATAGACTGTCGGACCTTGACCCGGTTCAGCAAAGACAATTTTTTCCTGCTCGCCACCCATTAATTCCGTTAATTCATCATTAACGATTTTAACGACTTGCTGGCCACCGTTCAAGCTGCCAAGCACTTCTTCTCCCAGTGCTTTTTCGCGAACCGTTTTAACAAAATTACGCACCACTTTATAGTTTACGTCTGCTTCTAATAATGCCAGACGAACCTCACGCATCACTTCTTGTACGTCAGATTCGGACACCTTCCCTTTTTTGCGCAGACCCGAAAAGGCATCTTGTAATCGACCTGTTAATCCTTCAAAGGCCATACCCTACTCATTCCTCTCTTAATGAATCCAGATTGACCGCTTCAATCAACTCGAGTAAACGGCTATCCTCTTTATAGTGTTTTGAAGCATATTGGCTCAAGGCCTTCACAGCTTCTTGTTTTTTCTTAAAATCTTCTACGAGATGTAACTTTTCTTCATAATCAAGTAAAATCACTTCAGATCGCTTGATATTATCATAAACCGCTTGACGGCTCACTGAAAAAGCGTCCGCAATTTCACCGAGAGAATAGTCATCTCCATAATATAATTGCATATACTCTTGCTGCTTATCCGTTAAGAGTGGACGATAAAAAGAAAATAAGCTGTTCATACGTAATGTTTTTTCAAGAACCATTCACTTCATCCACCTTTATTATACTGTTTGTTCAATTAACTCTTTAAATAAACCATAAGCAAATTTCTCTGTATCAAACGGATGCAAGTCATCCATCGTTTCACCTAAACCAACGAATTTAACCGGAATACCCAGTTCTTTTCCGATGGCCAGGACAATCCCACCTTTAGCGGTACCGTCCATTTTCGTTAACACAATGCCTGTTACGTCCGTTGTTTCTTTAAAAATCTTGGCCTGACTCAACGCATTCTGTCCTGTAGTCGCATCTAAAACCAATAGCGTTTCATGCGGCGCATCCGGAATCTCTCGCGTAATCACACGTCTCATCTTCTGCAACTCGTTCATCAAGTTTTTCTTATTCTGTAAACGACCGGCTGTATCAATAAGCAAAACATCCGCGTGAGACTCTTGAGCCGTTTTAATACTGTCATAAACGACTGCAGCAGGGTCTCCGCCTTGCTTAGTTGAAATCACTTCTGCGCCGACTCGCTCTCCCCATACATGAAGCTGTTCAATAGCTCCGGCACGGAATGTGTCTCCGGCAGCCATAACGACTTTCTTACCTTGGTCAATATACTGATGGGCCATTTTAGCAATAGTCGTTGTCTTTCCAACCCCATTTACGCCAACGAACAAAACGACCGTTAAGCCATCTGGGTTTTCATTGAAATAATGGTGATCCGGATTCGTCTCCCCGTACATATCGACCATCGTTTCAACGATGACGCGTTCGGCATCAGCCATACTGCGGACATTTTCAACTTTTGATTCGTACCTCAGTTTATCCGCAATTTCCATAGTCGCTTCAAAACCGACGTCTGACTCAATAAGCAAGTCTTCTAATTCTTCAAAGAACTCTTCGTCTTCATAACGAAAGTTAGCTAATAACTCATTTAAACGTCTGGTAAAAGACACACGTGATTTTTTCAGACCTTTTTCATATTGCTCGGTCTCTTTTTTCGTGTCTTCAGGTTCCAGTGACGTGTTTTTAGCCGTTGATGTTTCATCTACCTGAGATTCAGGTTCATTAACTCCGCCTGTAAAAGCGGATTTTATTTTATCAAACAATCCCATATCGGCTTCACTCTTTCTCTATTATTTAATGTAGTAGAACAGTCCTACCTTCTCACTAGTTTAACACATATTGTTCTATAGCATAAGCAACGCCATGTTCATCATTAGTTTTCGTGATCACTTGAGCGGCATCTTTCACTAGTTGAGTGGCATTTCCCATCGCCACACCCATGCCCGCTTCTTGGACCATGGCTAAATCATTTTCCTGATCGCCAATGGCCATCATGTCAGAAACAGGAATACCTAAGACTTCACTTAATAAATGAAGGCCTTTCCCTTTATCCACTGATTTAGGCAGTACTTCAAGCAAATTACGACGCGATTTAAAAATCGTGTAGCGCTCATGATAAATGTCAGGGATAAGAGGAATTTTCTGGTCTAATTCTTCAGCGTGCCAGCTCATGACGATTTTGTTAATCGGGAATTCTTCAGGTAAGTCATCCAAGTCAATCGGTTTGGCAGGTAAAGCCTTCATAACACTTGGGTACAAAGACTTCTTCCCAGATGGGTAACGCGGTTCATAGACCGTATCCAAATCGATGAAGTTACACGGGAGTTCTAATTTTTCACTCAAAGCATAGACATCCAGAACATCCTCTTTCGGTAAGGCAATCTGCCTTAAGGTTTCACCCGAGTGAGTCCACTGAACCAATCCGCCGTTATAGGTCAAACCGATATCACCTTCTTCCAGCAAGTTACACTCCTCTAAAATGTGGAGCATCCCTTTTAAAGGGCGTCCGGTAACTAAGACCACTTTGACGCCCTGATCTTTTGCTTTTTGAATCGCTTCTTTATTTTCAGTGGATACTTGATTGTGACTGTTGAGTAATGTGCCATCTAAATCAATGGCGACCAGCTTAATTGACATAATTTCCTCCATCTGAGTTCTCTTCTAGTTGTTCTTCAATCTCTTTTAAATGAACAGAGACTAATTTCGATACCCCTTTTTCTTTCATCGTGACACCGTATAAGGAATCCGCTTCTTCCATGGTTCCTTTTCGGTGGGTGATGACAATAAACTGAGTATCTGTGGCAAATTCATGCAGGTACCGTCCGAAGCGCGTGACGTTGGCTTCATCTAGTGCCGCTTCTGCTTCGTCTAAAATACAAAACGGAATCGGACGGACTTCTATAATGGCAAACAGTAAAGATAAAGCCGTTAATGCCCGTTCTCCTCCTGAAAGCAGACTCAGTGACTGCAATCTCTTTCCAGGGGGCTGAGCAATGATTTCTATACCTGAATGCAGCAAGTCATTCGGATCGGTTAAGCGCAGTTCCGCTTTTCCTCCACCAAACATACGTGGAAAGACAATCGCAAATTGCTCTTTGACTTGACTGAAGGTTTCAAAGAAGCGTTTCTTCACTTCCTGATCCATCTGATCCATTGTATCGTAGAGTTGCTCTTTCGCTTCAAGCAAATCATGTTGCTGAGTGGATAAGAACTCATAGCGTTCAGACACGCGTTCGTACTCTTCAATAGAAGAAAGGTTCACAGGTCCTAATTCTTCTATGCCTTTTTTCAATAGTTTGACGCGTTTTTGTGTCTCTTCTCTATTGATTTCAGCGGGTTGATTGAGTTTCGCTTCCTCATAACTGATGGCATACTCTTCTGATAGATACTCCAGTAAGTGGTCAATCGACACATCATGACGAGAATACTGAATATCCAAGGCGTTCTTCTCATCCAGTAGATAAGTCCGTTTGCCAGCAGCTGTTTCATTTTTCTCTTCCAGCTGGGCCACGGTTTCTTCTAGCTGACCTTGCTCGTCTCTCAGTTCTCTTTCTTCTTCTTTTAAAGACGCTAACGTGTCTTTAAGTGTGTGAAGAGTCGCTTCCAATTCTTCTTTCGACTCTAAAGCTTCCCCTTTTTCAAATTCTTCCCGGTCCGTCTGTAGCGCACGAATCGTTTCTTGTGTCTGGTGAATCTGATTTTCCAAACTCTCTTTTCTTGTCCGGATGGAAGCAAGAGCTTCTCTTTCATCGTTCCACTTATCGAGAATCGCTTGTCTCTCAGATTCTATGCGTTCTTTTTGTGTTTCTCTGTCTTCTTTTTCGCTAGACAAATGGGTCATTTCTGTATGAATACGTTCAACGGTGTCTTCGGCTTCTTTCAGGTTCAATCGGATTGTTTTTAACTGGTCAATTAAAGCACTGACGTCGGCAGTCGACTCATCTTGTTCATAAAGCAAGCCTTTTTTCTCACGCTCTAAACGCGTTGCCGTTTCTTTTAGCTGACTGACCTCATTTTCAAGCTGCTTCTCTTCTAAGCGTTTGTCTTCACCCAACTGTCTTTTCTTTTCTAAGTCTTTTGTCAATCGAGAAACCGACTCACGGTCTTCTTCTATATCCTTTTCGCGCAACTGAATCGTTTTTTCCAATTCATCAATTTCAATGCGTAAGGCTTTTTCTTCTTTTTTCTGAGAGAAGAGATGAGCATTGGAAGAGCGTTTGCCTCCACCACCTGTCATCGATCCTCCAGCATTCATGACGTCTCCATCTAAACTGACGACACGGACATTAAATTGAACTGATCGGGCGATTGTGTTTGCGGACTGTAAATCTTTAGCCACAATGGTATTCCCTAGAAGGTTTTCAATAACCGGAGCCACTTTCTCGTCAAATTGAATCAGTTCGCTGGCTACTCCGATATAGCCGTCCACTGTCTGGGCACTGCTTTTATATGTGGCAGACAAATAGCGTTTTTTAATCGTTGTTAAAGGTAAGAAAGTCGCACGTCCGGCTTTTTTCTGTTTCAAGTGCTGGATGGCTTCTCTACCTGCTTTTTCATCCTCAACGATAACAAACTGACTGGCTGAACCTAACACAATATCTATTGCTTCGGTATAGTCAGTAGGCACATCAATCTGATCAGCGACTGTCCCGACAATCCCACTCAAATGGTGTTTCGCTTTCATCACAGCTTTCACACCCGCAAAGTAACCGGCATAGTTTTCCTGCATCTCAATCAAGCTGGCTTGTTTCGCTTGGGCACGGTGCAGCTGATTCGTTAACTGCTGAAGACGCTGCGTTTTCTGACTGAAAGACTCCTGAATCTGGTCTAAAATTTCTTTCGTTTCAGCATACGAGCGAAGCAAGTCGTCGATTTCTTTCGAGCGTTCAGCTAACTGTGCCTCTTTGTCTGTTAGTAAAGCTTGAGTAGTAGCCATTTTTTCAGTAATAGCATCCATTGATTGCTTGTGTTTGTCAGAAGACACGGTGGCTTGTTGCAATTGTCTTTCTAAATACGTTTCTTCATTACGGAAAGACGTTTTGCTTTGCATCGCCTCAATATAGTCGGAACGCAAAGCTTCCATCGCTTCTTCTTTATTCCCCATCAACCGATGTAACTGGTCTTCTAACCGTTTGTGATCCAGCTTGTAGGCTTTAATGGCTTCTAAATGCGACGCATGTTCGGCACTGGTTTCTTTTAACTCCGTTTGAAGGGATTCTAGCAAGCTCATTTCTTTTTGAATGCTGGCTTGTTTTTCAGATAAGAATGCATCTTTATGGCGCTCTTTTTCTTCAACTAAACGCAGACGGGCTTCGGTACGTTCAATGAGTTGAACCGATTCGATCGTTTTTTCCTGAAGCAAATCGCGTCTGGCTTTCAAGTCCTGCAATAAGCCCTTTTTCTCTTTGATTAACGCTGCTTGTTCTTCCATTTGTTCAGTCAAATGAGTTGCTTGCTGGGTTAAGTGCTCAATTTTATCTTTGCTTTCTTTTTGTTCAGCTACATACTCATCAATTTTCATCACAGACAAAGCAATATCTAAATCAGTGAGTTCTTCTTTCTGATTCACATATGACTCGGCTTTGTCTTTCTGTTCTTTAAGGGGTTCGACCTGGCCTTTCAATTCAAATAAAATATCCTGAACCCGGTCTAAGTTATCTTGTGTTTCAAATAACTTTCTTTCCGCTTTTTCTTTTTGTTTTTTATATTTTAAAACACCGGCGGCTTCTTCAAATATAGCACGTCTGTCCTCTGCTTTACTATTGAAAATCGCTTCGACTTGACCTTGAGAGATAATGGAGAAGGATTCTTTTCCTAATCCCGAGTCCATGAATAAATCCACAATGTCTTTTAGACGACAGCTTTCTCGATTAATGAAATAATCACTGTCTCCATTGCGGTTAATCCGACGAGTCACGCTCACTTCTTCAAAGTCAATAGGAAGAAAGTCATCCTCGTTGTCTAAAACGAGAGTGACTTCTGCAATGTTTATAGGTTTGCGAGAATCTGAACCGGCAAAAATCACATCATGCATCCGCCCTCCGCGTAAAGTTCGGGCAGACTGTTCACCCATAACCCAGCGAATGGCTTCAATGATGTTGGATTTTCCACTTCCGTTCGGTCCGACAACTGCTGTTATGCCTCCTGTAAAGTCCAGGACCGTTTTATCTGCAAAGGACTTAAAGCCCTTGATTTCTAATCGTTTTAATTGCACTCTATTGTTCTCTCCTTCATAGTATCCTTCCCATTTGTATGAATACTACGATTCATTCGCTTCTTCAAGCATATCTAGTGCTTGCTTAGCGGCTGCTTGTTCGGCTCTTTTTTTAGATCGACCCACTCCGCGTCCAAAAGAATCCCCTTCAACATACACTTCCACTACAAATTCTCTTTCGTGGTCAGGGCCTCGTTTATCTACGATTTTATACTGAATCGTTACAACTCCATTTTTCTGAAGCAGTTCTTGTAAAGCGGTCTTATAATCCATCCCATGCGAGAAAGCACCAGAATCAATTTTAGGAAACAATACCTTTTGAAGAATGTCTACGACCGTGTCCATTCCTTGGTCTACAAAGACAGCACCGACGAAGGCTTCAAACAAATCACATAGAAGCGATGTTCGGCTTCTCCCGTTCATCTGCTCCTCCCCTTTGCCTAAGCGCACAAATTCATGTAGACGGTGCTCTTTTGCCAAGGAAGCCAGACTCTCCTGTCTTACGATAGACGCACGCATACGAGTCAGCTGGCCTTCAGGATGGTTCGGAAATTTCTTGTATAAGTATTCTGACACAGTTAACTCAATAACCGCGTCTCCTAAAAATTCTAAACGCTCTAAATTCTTAATCGCTTTATCCCGATGATCATTCGCATAGGATGAATGAGTAAAGGCTTCAGTCAACGTTTCAACATGTCGAAATGTCACACCGAATTCTTTCTCAATATGATTGATAATCTTCTTTGTCATTCAACTTCCCTCCTTTAAAGACTATACCTTTCTAAGTATACTTGATTTCACAGTAAAAATAAACAATCTATCAGCTCTGCAGCCAGCAATTTCAAGAAAGCACACATAAAAAAGAGCTATCTCTAAAATCTGAGATAGCTTCTTTATACGGACTAACTATTTTTTAAAATGGTTGATAGAAAAGATTGATAATCCTGAGCCTGGATAAGCTGTTGAATGAGGTCAGGGTCATTGACGATACGGCCTAGCATATCATACATATCCTGCAGGTTGTCTTGGCTATTCTTCTCAACATTCAACAAGCACACAAACTGTACTTTCCTGTCTTCCCAGTTTATTGGTTTTTTCAACGTACATATGGTCAAATACGTGCGACTGGCTAAAGGTCTAATCGGGTGAGGAATGGCCACTAAATTCCCATATGACGTGGGAGCAATAGCCTCTCTTTCATACACCAAGTCAACATAATTTTCAGGTAAGTCATCTTTTTTCTGAGCCTGATCAGATAAAAACTCAATGACTTCTTCTTTAGTCGTAAAGGCTTGATTTAAATAAGTGTTCTCTTGAGGAATATAGTCTCTAATTTTATTTTGAGAGGACTGGACATGTTTTTCTATTTTCATTAGATCGCTGTCTCCTAAAATAGCCCCTACTTCAATAACAGGTACGGGTAGAGTTTCTGATACCGGAACAGAACTTATTATAAAATCAATGGAGTCGAAAGGAATGGATTGAATTTTATAGTATTCACTCATCCCAACGACCTGAATTTGAGTGCGAAACTCAGACTCAATACGGTAACGAATAAGTTGAGCACTCCCGACTCCAGAGGCACAGACAATATAGCACCGTTTAGGGGTATTGTCGGCTTTTTTACGAACAATCGCTGCCCCAATATGCAGAGCGAGATACGCCACCTCGTTTTCATCAATTGAGATATTTAATTCGCTATCTAAAACAAGAGAAGCAATTAAAGCCGCCTCAAAAGCAAGAGGATAATTACTTTTAATGTCTTCCAGCATCGGGTTTCTAATGTTCATTCCATATTTAAAGCGATTCATGGCGGGTTTTAAATGGAGACACAGACCTATTAGAAGCTCTTTATCTTCCTTTATACCTAAGTTCAGTTCCTCATCAATGGAATCAAGCATTTTCAATGCCATTTTTCGCACTTGTTTATCCATAATGTCATCTACATCATCTTCGGAAAGATTGGCTTTATTCACCATTCTAGTCCCCATTAAATGAATAGTGATATAAGCTATTTCATTAGCCGGAAAATGAACATCCCAAGCTTTTTCAATTTCTTTAATAATAGATAAGGCGACCGTGTATTCACTCTGCCTTTCAATCTCTTTTAGATCCTGTGGAATCAAATCAATATGATGCCCTTTATTAATACGTTTATAAGCTATAGCAATATGAACAAACAGATTGTTCATGGCTATGTCAGAGAGTGTGACCGTGTTTTCACCTAACTGACGGATGAGTAACTGCCAGATAGTCATAAGGGTTTCTCTATCTGAATGGACAATTTTAGCCAGTTGATCCAGCCATACTAAGTCCGGTCCCTTATCTGAACGATTAAAGCTATATTCGGATATAGCAAAACGCCGGTTCAATTCTTCGCCTTCAATTTTCAGCCCATAATTAGGTAGACTATTTAATGTAAGAGAATAATTGTTCAAAATAGCCCGAATGGCTTTTAAATCCATTTGGAGAGTCGATTTACTGACATGAATCTCATCAGCTAAATCATCTAATTTAATATAATCATCAGCCAAAAGAAGAGTATTCAGGATGTATTGAATCCGCTCGTCTGAAGAATTAGGCAATTGGCTTTTGCTTTGACTGTTAAGGAATTGTCTGAAGGCTTCATCATCTTCCACGACCAAATGATAGCCTATCCCTCGAGTAGACTTTATATGAGTCCCGTAGTCACTTAGTGCCTGATTCAGTTCTTTTATATCGTCTCGGATTGTTCGTGAAGACACTTCTAATACTTGACTTAAATACTGACTCGTCACTGAACTAGTCGAACGCATAAATTCTTTCAATATTATTTCAAGACGTCTTTCCATACACAAAACCTCCTTTTCTTTGGCCTGTTTTACAGCAAAAAAGAAATAAAGCGCAGCAACTTCACTGCGCTTTTTTACTCCTATTAATGATCAAAACCGTTTTGCTTAGAAACGTCGGCAAACCAGTAAGCACTCTTTTTAGCTGTTCTTTCTTGTGTATCTAGGTTTACTGAGAAGAAACCATAACGGTTCTTATAAGCATTCATCCATGACCAGTTATCCATGAATGTCCATAAGTGATACCCTTTGACATTAGCCCCTTCTTCAATAGCACGGTGTAGCCATTTCAGGTGCTCTTTGATGAAGTCAATACGGTAGTCATCTTCGATGCGACCTTCTTTAATGAAGCGCTGTTCATCTTGAACACCCATCCCATTTTCTGAGATAAAGGATTCGATATTACCATAATTATCTTTTAAATTAATCATGATATCGTAAATTCCTTTTTCATATATCTCCCATCCGCGGTAGACATTCATTTTTCTTCCTGGCATTTCATAATTATCAAAGAACCAGTCAGGCATAAATGGTCCTTCCGTGTTTGGGGCATGATCTTTTGCTTTTACACGTCTTGGCTGGTAATAGTTAACACCTAGTATATCAACAGTGTTCTCTTTAAGCAATACAGAATCTTCTTCCGCTGTTTCAGGAAGGTGATCGTATTCTTTTAGTAAAGCAATCAAGTCTTCAGGAAACTCCCCTTTAACAACAGGGTCTAAGAAGCTTCTGTTAAAGAACAAGTCACAAATATGAGCGGCTTTTAAATCTGCAGGGTTCTCGCTACGCGGGTAAGACGGAGTTAAGTTTAAAATAATACCGATCTTGCCGTCGTAGTTTTGGTGATACAACTCAACGACTTTAGCGTGGGCAATAATAGTATGATAAGCCACTTGAAAAGCCTTTTTAGCATCAACGATATTTGGGTAATGGAAATCATAGAGATACCCGCCTTCGACCGGTACGATAGGCTCGTTAAACGTAAACCACTTGGATACTCTATCTGCAAACAATTCAAATGCTTTCTGAGCATAGGTTACGTAAGCATCGATCACTTCTCTGTTTTCCCATCCGCCTTTTTCCTGCATTTCAATAGGCATATCAAAGTGGAAAAGATTGACAAACGGTTCAATTCCTTGAGCAAGCAGTTCATCAATGACAGCATTGTAAAAAGTAACGGCTTCTTCGTTAACTTCTCCTTCTCCTCCAGGAATTAATCGGGCCCATGAAATAGACATACGAAACGTGTTATGTCCAATTTCTTTCATGTTTTTAATATCTTCTTTATAACGATTGTAAAAATCAGATGTTTCTTTTGGACCTACACCTTCAAAAAATCGATTCTCTTCTTTTTCAAACCATTCGTCCCAAATTGTTCGTCCAGTTGTTCCATTGTGGCTTCCTTCCGTTTGAGCGGCAGATGCGGCACTTCCCCACCAAAAATCACTCGGGAATTGATACTGTAAAGACATGAATGCTTCCTCCTACTGTTGTAATTTATATAAATCGACAAATTCAGCTGCTAAATCTTTCAACATCATAGATGTCATTAAATGATCTTGAGCATGAATTAAAATGATATTAATCGCTTCTCCTTCACCACGCGCTTCTTTATGAAGAAGTTCCGTTTGAAAGCCGTGAGCTTTACTTAATTCTTCTCCGGCCTCTTTAATTTTAGCCTCAGCTTCTTCAAAGTTCCCCTCTTTTGCTTCCTGGATAGCTTCCATAGCACTTGATTTCCCATTTCCAGCATAAAGGATAATTTGAAAAGCAATTTCGTTTATTTTATCGTCCATAATAATCTCCTAATCTATGACTGATAAAAAGTTGAACACCACCTGATAGATGGACATCCAACTTTATCATCATTTTTTAAATAGTTTGTTCTTCTCCGTAATATTGTCTGTCTAGTAATTTGATGAACGGGAACCAAACAAGTCCTACTATCCCCATATTAATTAATTGCATAACGGCACCCATAATGTTGTTACCTGTTGCCAAGTAACCACTTAGTAAAACAGGTGTTGTCCAAGGAACAATTACGCCTGCAGGTCTTGGAGCAAAGCCAACGGACATCGCAAAGTAAGTAACCGCGGCAACGATAACTGGTGCAAGTATCCATGGAATAAGCACTAATGGATTCATAACAATCGGTAGACCGAAAATGACTGGTTCATTAACGTTAAATATTCCAGATGGTCCACCTAACTTAGCTAACTCACGCATTTGACGGCTTTTTGCGACAAAGAAAATCATAATTAAGACCATCAATGTCATACCTGTTCCACCCATACCGACTAAGAACGTATCGATGAATTGTTTTGTGACGATGTTTGGTAACTCTTCTCCCGCTTGAAAAGCTGAAAAGTTTTGATCGTTTAAAGCATACCAGATAGGGTCAAAAATAGAGTTAACAATAATCTGTCCATGTAAACCGAAGAACCAGAACACTTGGATCAGTAATACCGCAATTAATGTAGCCGGTAGACCGCTACCTAAAGCTGTTAATGGTTGTTGAATAATAGTGTAAACAAAGTTTTGAACCGTTTCAAAACCTGTGAAACTGAATAGAACACGCAGGACTAAAAAGGCTGTTAAAGTAAAAGATACTGGAATCAATGAACTGAATGATCGTGAAACCGCACTGGGTACTCCTTCAGGCATTTTAATTGTAAAGTCTTTTCTTACAAACCATTGATATAATTCAGCTGCAATAAAAGCTGTAATAATCCCTACGAACATCCCTTCAGCACCTAAAGCTGCAGTTGGAATAACTCCAGCAACGCCTTCAACGACTTGAGGTGTTAAAATAAGGAAAGAGCCTAAAGCCACAACTCCACCGTAAATAGCTTCGCCGCCTCTTTGTTCAACCATCTTATAACCAATACCGATAATAACAAATAATCCCATAATACTTAATGTAGCTGCTGAAGCAGGTCCTAAAGCATTTTGATAAGCAGTATAAGCTTCTTCACTTAAAATTCTATCTAAAAATGGCAAGTTTGCAATAACCACGAAAATGGATCCAAATATAATGAGTGGTAAGGCTACCATAAATCCATTTCTTAAAGCTGTTAAATACCGATTATTGTTTAATTTATCCGCAATCGGCATTAAAACATCTTCTAAAATCTCCATAAAACGATTCACTGTGTTTCCTCCTAAAGTCCGCTTTTAACTATTTTTTTCTATTAATTCTAAAGCGGTCTCTAAAACAGCCGCTCCATTTACTCTTCCGTAATCAACCGGATTAATGACATCCACTGGCACACCTTGCTCATTGCCAAATTTTTCTAATTTTTTCTTCATGAAACGCATTTGAGGACCGATTAAAAGCACATCTGCTTTCTTCAAATCTGTCTCAGCTTTATCTTGAGCAACTGCCCAGATAGTTGCTTCGATCCCTTTCTCTTTTGCTGCCGCTTCCATTTTTGAAACGAGTAAACTAGTTGACATACCTGATGAACAGGCCAGTAAAATATTTACCATTATACATTCTCCTTTTTGATAGTTTGTTTTGACAAGTCTTATACTACTGTAACAACGGTTTCATAACCACATGTATAATTTCCGTATCGAAACGGAAATAGTTTATATTCACTAGTTATAAAATGTTTTTTTAAAAGACTCTCAAATTATGGATGTAATTAAAAATACTGACTAGCATTTAATTAATGATAAAAAAATGATTGTGAAAACAATAACTATTATATTTTTCTTTCGTCAACTAAAACATGAAAGCCTGTGATTGCAAGGTTTTATCTATCTTTTGTGACGGAAGTGTGTCTTTAACTTAGATTTTTTCTGGTCTTATATTAACAAAATGTGATTACTTACTGAAAATAAGGTAATATAGTAGAATACAAAAGTGCTAAAAAAGCAGAAGGATTGTGAAAGCCTATATGTTAGCTACGGCTAAGAACTATCGCGAAAATGTGCTTGCTGTTTCTAAATCTCGCATGCCTATTGAGCGAAAACAAATGATTATTTCAGATTTACTTGAGCAGATAGCTCTCATCAGTAACGATGACAAAATGGATTTTACCAAAAAATGTTAAGGCACTTACAGAAGATGAAAAAATAATTCTCCAAGAGATTTATGAAGAAGTCAGAGAAATACTAGAAAGTTTGACTCAAAAAACTACTTAGTAAATACCTCGCTATTTCTTAATAGGAATAGTGAGGTTTTTTTATTCTAAAATAACAAATAATGTCCAACGAATGACAAGACATTGCCTATGCATCCGCTCTCATCTGTTCTATAATTTAATTAATACTATAGAGGAGGAATGTCAATTGGTACGTGTCTATCATGTTTCAAAAAAAGGATTAGATAGTTCTGATGGAACGAAAGAGAATCCATTTTTAACAATAAATAAAGCAGCTTCTGTGGCAACTGCTGGTGATACAGTCATTGTTCATGAAGGAGTTTACCGTGAATGGGTTAACCCTAAGCATCCCGGATTAAGCGAATGGAGACGCATTACGTATAAAGCAGCTGATGGAGAAAAAGTGGTCATCAAAGGATCCGAGCAGATTGATACGTGGGAAAAACTGGATAAATCTGTATGGAAAGTGGTTATTCCGAATGAATTTTTCGGAGATTACAACCCGTATAAAGAAAAAATCTATGGAGATTGGGTCGTCTATAACCCGGGTCGTCATCTAGGTGAAGTTTATTTAAATGGAAAATCATTTTATGAAGTGGAAACACTTGAAGAAGTCCACAAAGGTGAAGAAGTGTCTGAAATGGTGGATCACTGGACAGGTAAACAGATCCCTTCTCATGATCCAAAGCAAACTAAATATGTGTGGTATACCGAAGTCGATGAAGAAAACACTACTATCTACGCTAATTTCCATGAATACAATCCGAATGAAGAACTAACAGAAATTAACGTCAGAAAATCTGTTTTCTATCCAAAACAGACGGGTATGGATTATATCACTGTTAAAGGCTTTGAATTGGCCCAAGCCGCAACTCCTTGGACTCCCCCTACTGCTGATCAGCCGGGCTTAATTGGTCCTCACTGGAGTAAGGGTTGGATTATTGAAGACAATAGTGTCCATGACTCCAAATGTAGTGGAATCAGTATGGGTAAAGCTTATTCAACTGGAGACAACCATTATTCAAAACGTCAAGATAAGCCCGGTTACCATTATCAAATAGAAACAGTCTTCCAAGCAAAAAAACAAGGCTGGAGCAGAGAAACAGTTGGTTCTCATATCATTAGAAATAACACCATTTTTGATTGTGGTCAAAATGGGATAGTTGGACACTTGGGCTGTGTCTTCAGTGAAGTATACAACAACCATATTTATAACATCGCAATTAAACGTCAGTTTTACGGACATGAGATAGCTGGGATTAAACTGCATGCCGCCATTGATACCCAAATCCATGACAACCGTATTCATGATTGTTCATTAGGTATTTGGTTAGACTGGCAGTTACAAGGCACACGTGTAAGCCGTAATATTTTCTACAATAACAATCGCGACTTATTCGTTGAAGTCAGCAGTGGACCATTTATTATAGATCATAATATCTTAACGGCTGATTATGCCTTGGATAATCACGCTCAAGGTGGCGCTTTTGTTAATAATATTGTTCGCGGGCATATGGAACACCGAAAAATGCTGGATCGTTCCACTCCTTACCATGAACCGCACAGCACGGATATTAAAGGCTTCGCCCCTGTTTATGGTGGAGACGATCGCTGGTATAACAATATCTTTATTGGAGAAGAAGGCATTGAAGAAGTCGGGACGGATCACTACAATGGCTACACCACTTCCCTTGAAGAATATATTGACAGTGTGCATGATACAACTGGTAGTGATCATGGGGCTTTTAATAAAGTCGAACAACCTGTTTATATTAATCAGAATGCCTACTTTAACGGTGCACAGGCTTTTGATAGAGAAGAAACCAATATAGTCTCTGACCATAACCCTGAGTTTAAACTAGTAGATGAAGGTAAAGAAGTTTATATCGAAATCAATCTCCCAGATAATTTCGAAGACTTCCTTGGAGATGTTCATTCTACGCACACATTAGAACGCGTGCGCTTAACGGATGTTGAATTTGAAAATCCGGATGGCAGCGCAGTCGTTCTGGATACAGATTTGCTCAACAATAAAAAAGAAGGACAAACGGTTCTCGGTCCTCTATCCAACTTGAAAGCCGGTAAAAATCGGATTAAAGTTTGGGGCTAATAATAGAAAGAAGCTTGCTTAAGTCATATTGACCTAGGCAAGCTTCTCTTTTTTCTTTATGTGGATTCAATTGTGTCTTTTTTAATAATGGTCAAATCTTTTGCTTTTCTGAAAAGTCCATGACTATAACTGCCCACATGTCTTAAAGTGACTGTTTTACCTAATGCATCATACTTTTCAATAACGGCATTGAAGGATTCTACTCCAGAATAGTCCATGACTTTAGCATTTTTAAAGTCAAAAATGACATGGTCCGGATCTTCATTCGGTGTAAACAAATCTTGGAAGTTTAGAACTGAGCCAAAGAAAACAGAACCGTTTAAGTGATAAGTTTTAGAACCGTCACTATCGTGAGTAGTTACTGCTTCCGCTTCTGTTCCCTTTTTCCATGCAAAGGCCAAAGCTGACAGCACAACTCCAGAGATAACCGCTGTGGCTAAGTCAGCAAAGATAGTGATTAGTGTAACAGCTATCATGACGACAATGTCTTGTTTAGGAATCTTGCCGGCGTATTTAAAGCTTTCCCATTTAAATGTCCCGATAACGACCATAAACATAACCCCTGCCAAGGCAGCCAGAGGAATCAAGTTTATAACGCTTGATCCGAACATAATGAAAATGAGCAAGAATAATGGAGCCACCAATGCAGATATGCGTGTGCGTCCTCCCGATTTAATGTTAATAATCGATTGCCCAATCATAGCGTCTCCGCCCATACCACCAAAGAAACCATTGACGACGTTAGCTAAACCTTGAGCAACGATTTCTTTATTCGTATTCCCCTTCGTCTTAGTCATTTCATCAATGACTCTAAGAGTTAGCACGGCCTCAGTTAAGCCGACTAAACCTGCAATTAAAGCATAAGGAAGAATAATCTGGAATGTCTCTAAGGTCAGAGGGACTTGAGGAACATAAAACTCAGGCAGTCCACCTTGTAAAGTCATTCCTGCAAAATCCTGCACCGTTTGTAAGTGATAGCCGGTCGATAGCTCTACGATGACAGCTAGAACAGTAATGACAATAATAGCCATCAAGCTGGAAGGAATAGCTTTTGTAAGCTTAGGGAAAAAGTGAATAATAGCCATCGTTATGGCTACAAATAAAAGCATAATACCTAAGTCAAAGCCAGCCATCCAGTCTCTTCCAGTCGTTGTATTGACTTTAAAAAGATCAAACTGTGATATTAAAATAACAAGAGACAAACCATTTAAGAACCCTAACATAACCGGATACGGAATCATACGAGCATATTTACCGAGTTTGAGAATACCTATGGATAATTGAATAATACCCATCAGGACAACAGCGGCAAACAAGTACTCTAACCCGTGGGTAGCGATTAAACCAGCCATAACAACTGAAATAGCAGCCGTGGATGAGTTAATCATACCTGGTCTCCCTGTAAATAATGAGGCAACGAATCCAACAACTACTGCTGTTTGTAGACTCAATATTGGACTCACACCTGCTACAAAGGCAAAGGCCACTGATTCTGGAATAAGAGCTAATGCTACAGTTAATCCTGCTAAAATTTCATTTTTAAAATTGACTGAGTGATATTTTTCAGCAAGCCTTTCTCTATTAAATTTATTTTTTATTCTATCTAACATAAAATCCTCCTTGAATAGTTATACCTTCAATATATTAACATATAGGTTTATTTTATCAAATTTTAATTAAGTCTAAGATTAATTATTATAGTAAAAATTGAAATGGCAGTATAAGTTTAATCGGTTACAATGGTATAGGATGAGGATTAATAGAATTGTGAATAAATTAAGACTAATATGTGAACCCTTAATCGATTCATTTAATCCAATCCATGTAAGAGTATTTTATGGTAGACTATGAAAATAAGAGTGTGAAAGGACGTTACGTATGGATATCGGAAATCGAATTCAAGAAGTCAGAAAAGCTTCTAATATGACTGCCAAAGAACTTGCACAAAGAGTAGAAGTCTCTCCTTCTTTCATTTCAGCAGTTGAAAATAATGACAGCAAACTATCACTAAAGACACTAACAAGAATTTGTGCTGCCTTAGGTGTCACCCTAGCAGAATTTTTTAATGAAGAGGCAACGGTGATTGACAGCAAACTGCAATCGGTCATCTCTCGTTTACCAGAAGAGAAAAAATGGCAGCTGTTGAACTTTTTAGAAGGCTTAGTACCAGAAGAACAGTAAACTATCCATTTGATTAATAGAGAAAACTAAAAAGCATTCTATGTCAGAAGATAATTTTCTGATATAGAATGCCTTTTGTTTTAACTCTTTTATATAGCTTCTTCTAGAATTCTTCTGTTCATCAATTTGGATAAACCAAGGTGGATGATAAGCCCTAACATGTTCACAATTGTAATAATTAAAAATATTTCAGGACTTTGGGGGATATTGTTTGCGGCTATAAGCATACTGGCAGCTGTGTTTCTTTGTCCCGTACCTAAAGCAGCAACCTCTTGTAAGTGATCGTCATCTCTACTTGCTGATAGGAAATATCCTAAAAATGTTTCCTATTTTGGCTACCCATGGTTGAATTTTCTCTGAAAAGTCTGAGAAAAAGTAATTATGTAGAACTCCAATGATAATAGGAATAACGAGTTGCCTGAATAAGTTAGTAAACAGTTCCCAGGCACTGACTTCAATATCTCCAGATACTAAAGGCAAGGCAATTGGTACATATATAACACTGACTAATACTAGTACAAGCATCAGACTCGCCCCTAAGGCTACATCCCTATCCGCAAAGTTTACCAGTTTAATCATAAAGGGCGCCCCGGCACACATACTAAATATGAGTAGGCCGATAGCCATTTGCGAATCTAATGAAAAGAGCTGAATCAGCACATAAGCAATAAGCGGCCCTCCAATAAAGTTTACCAAGACAACTTTCAGGTGAAAGGACCATTCTTTTAAATAATCCGTAATATCACTTAAGTCTTGTGCCAAACCTACATTAAACATCGTAAAAAACACAAAGATAGGTAAAGCCATATTACCTATTTCTGCAAAAACGTTCAAAATTGAATCCCAGTTCATATGATCCCCTTTCTTAATTTATTAGTAATAACCCAAAACCAGCAGCAAACACAACAAACAGGACAACCGAAATGACGGTTACCGTTGTCAGGTTTAAAGTCGTTGGGTAACTCTTATCGTCATCATCTTTAAATTGTTCTTTTAAATAATCGTATATAGCTTTAAATCCAATCCAAGCAAAAATAAAAGAGAACATACCTAGTATAATCAATGCCCCGCCAAGAATTAATCCAGCAGTGGCTCCTTCTGAGTCTCTCAAGGCGGTTCCTAAAGTCCACCCTGCCCCAGCAATGGTAAAACCTGTCCGAATCCAAGCCGCATAGGTTCTCTCCGCAGCCAACAGGGTCCGGCTTTCGGCCATCGAACTTCTCATTTCAGCTAATTCCGTTCGAAATTCGGCTAATTCATTTTTATCTTGTGGTTGATCGTTCGATTCACTCATATACCTATCTCCTTAATCCTTTTTATCTTTCACACAGCGAAAGCCTAAGTTGCTGCTTGAAGAATGAGCTGTGTTTGTATTTCTTCCGGCTACCCGGTATCTTCTGCAGTACGAACAGTGGCATAAAAATGAGCCACCCCTTACAGCGTAGCCTTCTTTACTGTAATGGTTATGGTCTTCGAGCATCTCTTTAGAGTTCTGTTCATTAAATGTTTTAAGTGGTATCCTTCCAGGATTCAAACACCACTCCCATACATTCCCGGACATTTGAAAAAGTTCATAGTCATTTGGAGGAAAAGCTTTGACAGGTGCCGTACCTATATAACCATTATCTTCCGAGTTAAAATCAGGTAACTCCCCTTGCCAAATATTGGCAAAGTGTTTTCCGCCTGGATTCAACTCATTTCCCCAAGGATAGGTCTGCTGTTTTCTTCCGCCTCGAGCCGCGTATTCCCATTCAGCTTCCGTAGGCAGTCGTTTTCCAGCCCATTTGCAGTAGGCTAAGGCATCATTTCTAGAAATATGCACGACAGGGTGATCCATACGTTCTTTAATGGAAGAGCCCTCTCCTTCTGGCATTCTCCAACTAGCTCCTTCAACTTCCAACCACCACTCAGCTTGTGGAAGTTTGGGGTAAGTCTCTCTGACTTCTTCATCCACTAATAGATGAAAGACATGGGAGGACCCGTGTCTTTCAGCATCCGTAATATAGCCTGTATCTAAGAAAAACTCTAAAAAGTCTTTATTCGTGACTGTCGTCTGATCCATATAGAAGTCAGTTACTTCTACTTCAGTAATGGGTCCTTCAAGATCTTCAGGTAAACCAGCTTGAGAATCGGTCCCCATTAAAAAGGAACGCCCTTTAATGAGAACCATATTGTCAAGCTTTTGAGTCTGACTGAATGTCATTCATTCATGCCCCCTTACTCTTCGCTGTCTTCTTGCTTCTTCTTAAATTTCTGAATATAACTGTCATAGTCCTTCATCCAATTAATTTGAGGCCACTCTCCTGTAGGGTTGTTTCTTTCATTTTCCTGTTCTTTCCCTTCAGTCGAACGTCCTTTTTTAACATGCTCTGCTAGTCGCTCCATGAGTTCTTCTACGACATCTGGATAGTCATCAATGACGTTATTCGTTTCACTGATATCTTCACGCAAATCATAAAGTTCAGTAGGTTTGAAATTTGTTTGATCGATTTCACTAAATCCTCCGCCATTATCTACCAGATTTAACTTCCAGAAGCCTCTGCGAATGGATAACCCACCATTACCTGAAGAATGCACCACGTCTTCACGTACAGGTTCATCGCTTCCTTTGAGTAAATCGACTAAAGAAACTGAGTCTTCAGCGGCTTCATCTGGTACGGAAACTCCTAATATGTCGGCCACTGTCCGGTAAATGTCTGAGTGACTGACCATATGATTCGAGACACTTCCCGGTTTAATCATTTCTGGAGAAGAGACAATTGTAGGCTCTCTATGACCGCCTTCCCAAATATCTGCTTTTTCACCTTTGTAGATATGATTAGGGTGGTGCCCTTGTTTAGCTAGATGTTCAAAGTCTGCAACAGGAGAAGCTCCATTATCACTTGTTAAAATGAAGATCGTTTCATCAAATTTGTCTTTTTCTTTTAACTTATCAATGATCTGACCAACGTAAGCATCTAACTGTAAGACGAAATCTCCGTACTTCCCAATACCAGAACGCCCTTTAAATTCATCTGTTGGAAGAAGAGGTCCGTGAACAAGATGCGTCGGATAGTATAGGAAAAACGGTTCTTCTCTCTCGCCCATATCATCGAGTAAATCAATGACTTTCTTCTGCATATCTTCTGGTACTTTTTGTACATCGAACTCAGGCGATGCCGGTCCCATCTGCCAAGCTTCTTGCTGGGATGGGTTATGACGCGCTACATTCGGAAGACCCATCAGAATAGTCGGATCATCTACAAAATGGTTATTCTCAACGTAAACATAAGGCGGCTGGTCTAATGAAGCTGTTGTTCCAAAGAAATAGTCAAAACCGAAATCATTCGGACCATATTTAATTGGTTTTGAATAATCAATGTCCAAGCCTTCAATTTTAGCCGCTTCAACTGCGGTCATATCGAACTGCTTATTTCTTCCCAGTTGCGGACCTTTCACTTCAAAGCTTTCTTTATCTAGAGAAAACTTATCAAAGTCCTTCTCATCTAACATTTCAAAATCCATACCTAAATGCCATTTACCTACTGCAGCTGTTCTATACCCATTTTCTTTTAACATATGCGGCAACGTTTTTCGATTCTTCTCAACCAGTGCTTCGGAATCACCCGTCACAACGAAGCTCTTCAGACGTGACCGCCAGTTATATCGACCCGTTAATAATCCATAACGAGAAGGTGTACATAAAGAGGACGTCGCATGAGAATCTCTAAACTGCATCCCTTCATCGGCGAGTCGATCGATATGCTTAGTCTGTATTTTTGAATTGGGATTAAAACTTGACACATCCCCGTATCCTAAGTCGTCTGCGAATATCAATACTATATTTGGTTTCTTTTTACTCACTTAAATTCCTCCTTAGAATTTCTCTGTCATATTCTTTACACTGATTACGTTAACAGATAGATATTTTTATGTCAGAAAAAGCGCTCAGAAGATGGAGTTTTTACCTTATTTTACAATCTTCTTCAAAATAAGTTCAAATGTTAAGTTTGTTTAATCGTAACAAACTCACCTTTTTCATAAACCGAATGATTAGTTTCGAATGTAGATATGCAACAAAATCTTAACTAATGCAGATTTAAATTATAAAAAGAAAATGAACCTTTGATTTTTGCGTTATTCTCAACGATTAGTCTAAAAAGAATTTATAAAAGTAAGCACTTTCATGGTATAATATGAGTAACTTTATTAATTGGAGGGATGTCAATGTCAAATTTAGTACTTGGTTTAGATATAGGTATATCCAGTGTTGGCTGGGGTGTTATTGACCAGTCAACGGGAGACATCATTGACGCGGGTGTCAGACTATTTGAAGAAGCAACCAGAAACGCTAATGAGGAACGCCGTGGGTTTAGAGGATCAAGACGTTTAAAAAGAAGAAGAAAGCACCGTCTACAAAGAACAAGAGAATTTTTAGAAGCTAATGGCTTATCCTGTGAGTTCATACATAAAATTGATCCTTATAAGGCACGCTTGAAAGGTCTATCCTCCCCTCTATCGCCGGATGAATTAGCCGCAGCTCTTTATCATCTTGCGAAGAGAAGAGGAACCACAATAGATACACCTGAAGAAGATGAAAAAACATCTGGCAGTGAATTGTCTACTAAAGAACAATTAAAGCGTAATGCAAAGAAATTAGAAGACAAACATGTGGTTGAGATACAATATGAAAAACTAAAGAAAAAACAAGTAGTCAGAAATCATGAAAATCGATTTAAAACAGAAGATTATATTAAAGAAGCCAAAGCAATGCTTGAGGTTCAAAAAGAGCATCATGAATTGGATGATAATTTTATAGATACTTACATTGAATTAATGTCTAAACGAAGAGAGTATTATGAAGGACCGGGATCAAAAAAATCCCCTACTCCCTACGGAGAATGGTTCTTTGATGAAGAAGGAATTCTTCAACATGAAACGATGATTAATAAAATGCGTGGCAAAGGCACCTATTTCACAGACGAATTACGTATTCCTAAAAAAGCTTATACCGCTGAGTTGTTCAACTTATTAAATGATTTAAACAACCTTCGCTTTCCTAGTGAAGAAACGGGTGAGATGGCTTCACTTACTCAGGATCAAAAAGAAGAATTGATAAACAGCTATGCCAAGCAAGGTAAGAAAATAACTCTTAAAAATATAGCAAAATTAATAGGCATATCAAATGAAATAGACATTAAAGGAGCACGTTTAGATTTAAAAACAGATAAACCTATCTTTACTGAGTTTTTAGGTCTGAAAAAGTTGAAAAGTCTTTTGAAAAATATCACCCTCCCATCTGAGTTTTTTGAAAACAGAGATTGTTTAGATGAAATCGCTGAAATATTGACCGCCGAAAAAAGTATCAGTCGTCGGGAAGAACAATTAAAAGAGTTATTCGAGGAATATTATGGAAAAGATTTAACTGAAGTGATAGATGCCTTAAAAAGCGATACTTCTTTTAAAGAGTATCACGCTCTTTCGAAAAAAGCGATGGATTTAATATTGCGTGAACTTTGGGAAACGAGTAAAAATCAAATGCAGCTTTTTACAGAAAGAGGTTTAGGTAAAAACAGATTGGAACGCCTGCAATCAGGTAATAAGATTAAGTTTGATGGTGAAGCTATACTAAGTACGGTTGCTAAACGAGCACACAGAGAAGCAATTAAAATTACTAATAAGGTAAGAGAGACCTATGGGGAGTTAGCTTATGTAGTTGTAGAAATGGCTCGAGAGAAAAACAGTGATGAAAAAAGAAAACAAATCAGTGATATACAAAAACGTGTAGGTAAATTTGAGAAAAAGATGGCTGATTTACTAGAAGTCGATCATATTAAAGAGCTATACCTAAATGGTAAGCAGCATCTAGCCCTAAAATTATGGGATGAACAGGATGGAAAATGCATATACACGGGTAGAAGTATTTCTCTACATGACATTGTAAAAGATTTTACCCAATTTGAAATTGACCATATTATACCACTCTCCTACTCTTTTGATGATAGCCAGCAAAATAAAGTGCTGTGTTATAGAGGAGAAAATCAGGATAAGGGACAACTCACGCCTTTCCAGTATTTTCAAAGTGGTAAAGCCAAACGGACCTTTGAAGAGTTTAAAGTAGAGGCGACTAATTTATTTAAATCAAGAATGATTTCAAAGAAAAAATTAAACTACCTTTTAGAAATCAGAGACATTAAAAATGATGAAGAAGTGCAAAAAGACTTTATCAATCGAAATCTAGTCGATACACAGTATGCGATGAGGAGTTTTTCAGCTAACCTTCGCACGTTCTATCAAAATAATGATATTGATACAAAAGTACTCTCAATTAGAGGAAGCTTCACTTCTGCCTTACGCCGCCGGGCACGCTTAAATAAAGATCGAGATGAGAGTCATGCGCACCATGCTATTGACGCTCTAATCGTTGCAGCTATCGGGCGTATGCCGTTACTTGAACAATTTAAAGCCATTGATATGAATGATGAAGGAATCGTAGTAGACAAAGATACGGGTGAAATATTAGAAGACGGATAACTATTCAACTCCCCTACTATCAAGTTTTTAAGAAGTTTGCGTAATTACGAAAATAAAGTGAAGTACTCTCATAAAGTCGATCGTAAGCCGAACCGGACCATGACTAATCAAACCCTCTACTCTACCAGAGTAAAAGATGGAGATAAATACATTGTTGGGAAAGTGAAAAATATCTATGAGCTCGATAAACCTGGATTTAATACTTTAAAGAAAAAAATTGACAAAAATCCGGATCACTTTTTAATGGCTCAACATGATCCTAAAACATGGGAATTATTGATGAAAGTCATTGAGGAACATAAACATGCTGATAATCCGTTCCAAGACTTCTATAGAGAACATGGCTATATTTTAAAAGATGGAAAAGTTCCAGTGAAAAGTTTGAAATATCTCGATGAAAAACTACACATTCATGTTGATATCACCAATAAATATCCTGAATCTAAAAGAAATGTTATTTTAAAAAAGAGAAAAAGTATCCGAATCGATGTTTATAAAAATGAGGAAGGGAAATATAAGTATCTCGGTGTACCATATAACTGGTTTACCAAGTCGGGAAATGAATATGTGCTCGACATGGAAAAATATAATGGACCTGAAGGGAAAGTTGCGTATTATAAGAAAATTGATGACTCTTATACTTTTCAATTTAGTTTATATAAGAATGATCGTATTTCTTATGAAAAAGAAGAAAAGCTAACAGATCCAGAGACAGGTGAGAAATTGAAAAAAACCGTGCATTATGAAAAGGTTTTTAGAGGAGACAATGATCCTAGAAAAAGTACTATTGAAGTTAAGGATATTTCATATAATGATGGAAAACAACAAAAAGTTACTATAGGTCCATTAAAAAACATAAAGAAATATGTAGTGGATACTTTAGGAAATGAATACTTAATCGATTCAGAAGTATTCAAAGATAAGATTCCAGCAATTTAATCAAATAAAGGGTTTACAATTTGATGGGACTTTGGTATAATGAGATTGTCCTCGACGGAGGACTCCGTAATACCAAAGGTTGAGAGAACCTACCAAAAAAAGGCTTTATGCCGAGATCAGCCCCCATTCTATGGGGCTTTTTCTTTACCCAAAAATAAGAAGAGGTGAAAAAGATGAGTTGGCGAATTGTTTATATAGAAAAATCGGATCGTCTGAACTTATATTTAGATAATTTAAAGGTTGTCAGAGAAGAAACAGAACTGCTAATCCCTCTTTCTGATATACATACTATTATAGTAGACAATCAGCAAACAGTTGTAACCGCTCGTTTAATCAATAAGTTAGCAAATTATCATATTCTATTAGTTTTTTGTGATGAAAAACATTTACCTAATACCTATGTCCTCTCCCCTCACAGTCACCATCAGTCTTCAAGAATTCTCAAAAAGCAAATGTCTTGGAATAAAAATACCCAACAAAAAATGTGGCAACAGTTTATACAAATAAAAATTCATAATCAAGCCTCTGTTCTAGCTCATTTAAAAAAGGATAATGAAATAGTATTAAAACTATACGAATTAGCTGAGTCAGTAGAAATATCGGATAAAACTAACCGTGAAGGGCATGCTGCAAAGCTTTATTTTCAAACATTATTTGGTTCAGATTTTATTAGAGAACGCAGTAGTTTAGATGGAATCAACTCAGCCCTTAATTATGGCTATATTGTATTTCGTTCTGCAGTCGTAAGAAGCATAATAGCCCATGGCCTGCATCCAGCTCTTGGTATTGGCCACAATAATCAATACAATGCTTTCAATTTAGCAGATGATTTTATTGAACCTTTTAGACCAATTATCGATCTATGGGTAACAATACTAATGAATAAAGATGATTATCTCGATAGAAAAACAAATCAAAAATTGATTTTTTTAATTAGTAACAACAAAATTTTGATTGGCAATCAAAAACAAACTATATTAAATGCAATAAATATTCTCATCCAAAGCTTTATAAAAAGTATGGATGAAGAAAATACCGATCTGTTGGTATACCCTGCCAATGGCATCGCCTTATAGATTCATGCGTTTAATGTTGTTTTTTGATTTGCCAATGAATACTCGTTCAGAAAGACGAATTTATTCTCGATTTAGAAAGTATTTAATAAAAAATGGTTTCACTATGGTGCAGTTTTCAGTTTATTCAAAAATATTTCCAAATAGAAGTAGTTTAGATACGTATATGTTTACCCTCAAACAAAACATGCCTCCACATGGATCAGTAAGAGCTATGGCAGTAACTGAAAAACAATACAGTAATATGTTTTTGTTAGTGGGTAATCAGACTTTCACAGAAGAATCCTTGTCAGACAATACTATGGTGATATTATGAAAGAATGGATTATAAAAAATGAGCACTCTTCTTTCTCGATCCTCATTGACCAAGTAACTATACTGAAAGGCAATATAAAAGATTGGGAAGATGAAATTAAACTATTAAAAGATAGTTTTTCGGCTGGCAATACTCTTATTCAAGAGAACAATCAACGAGTAGTTTCACAGGACTATAATTTATCAGTATTATCCTATACTCCATTGTATGAATCTAATAGCTATAATGTTTCTAAAGGAAAGTTAGATGATTTGTTTTTTTCTTTCCTTGAGTTATCTCCTATTTATAAACAATTTGTTGAAATATGGGAAGAATTACAGGAAGAAGTTCTTTTCTTAAATGAAGAAATCAATATACCCATGGAATTTGAATTAAAAAATTATTCAAAAGAAGTTGTAAAAAAGAAGTTAGTGACTATTAGTCAGTTTGCTTCCTCTTTGGATGTGATAAAAAATGAAATCAAACTGATTAACTTCTCCAATAGATCTAAATTGAATCTGTTTTTAATCATTAATCCAGAAAACTATCTCACACAATTTGAATTTGTAAAGTTGCTTACGTTCTTGTATTCACTACCTAGTCAGTTTATTATCGTAACAAATCAAATGACTGAAAAAGTAGTTAATATTAAGTATCATAATCAAATTATTAATGACCTTGTTTTAGATGCCCAAAAAAGTAAAATGCTTAACCTACTTCCCTTTTTATTTACTGAATCATTATATGAAGATGCAAGGAACTTGTATAAAAACATTGTGGATAACTCAAAAGGAAAAACGGTGTTTTTATCATACTCAGATGTGGATAACTTAGAAGTTTTTATTTATATTTTTCTCTTACTTTATCTCACTGACATACCTTTTCGCCTTGAAACTAAAGGGATTTCAGATCAATATCAGTCTTATATTGAATCAATAATAAGAAGTAAGGTATAATGAAAATGACATTTTGGTACTCTCTCAATTTTTGGTATTACGGAACGATATCAATTAACATTGACTTTTAACCCAAATTTTGGTACTCTCTCAATTTTTGGTATTACGGAACACATGCAGATAATTGCTGACGACACGACCGATTTTGGTACTCTCTCAATTTTTGGTATTACGGAACTAGCCTGCGGTCTGATTGATTCATCAGAAATTTTGGTACTCTCTCAATTTTTGGTATTACGGAACTTCAATTACAACAGTTTAACCCAACGGCATATTTTGGTACTCTCTCAATTTTTGGTATTACGGAACTGTCGGGGGTCTTGCACTACATAAACAAAAATTTTGGTACTCTCTCAATTTTTGGTATTACGGAACCGAGGAGCATAAAGCAGAATTGAAACGTAAATTTTGGTACTCTCTCAATTTTTGGTATTACGGAACTACTTTTCAGGGTTCTTTGCGTGAATCAGAATTTTGGTACTCTCTCAATTTTTGGTATTACGGAACGCCAGGGATAGTTGTTTCCTCTGCAATGTCATTTTGGTACTCTCTCAATTTTTGGTATTACGGAACACAAAGATCCAACTAAATTATTAAAATCTTATTTTGGTACTCTCTCAATTTTTGGTATTACGGAACTAAATTACAAACATATCTAACGGATCGTTAATTTTGGTACTCTCTCAATTTTTGGTATTACGGAACGCAACAGTATGACACCGACTATTCCAGAAGATTTTGGTACTCTCTCAATTTTTGGTATTACGGAACGAACGGTATTCCATATGTAAAAAGCACCCGATTTTGGTACTCTCTCAATTTTTGGTATTACGGAACTCTACTAAATATGGAGACAAGAGCGTTGAAATTTTGGTACTCTCTCAATTTTTGGTATTACGGAACTAAATTACAAACATATCTAACGGATCGTTAATTTTGGTACTCTCTCAATTTTTGGTATTACGGAACAATCACACGCTAGAGAAAGTCATGAAGTGGATTTTGGTACTCTCTCAATTTTTGGTATTACGGAACGTTAGATATGTTGAGTGCGGTATCGGACAGATTTTGGTACTCTCTCAATTTTTGGTATTACGGAACCTCGTGTTTCTCGTGGGATTATGATGATGTTATTTTGGTACTCTCTCAATTTTTGGTATTACGGAACATTCGCTTAAACACAACTGAAATGCACCAGATTTTGGTACTCTCTCAATTTTTGGTATTACGGAACACATGCAGATAATTGCTGACGACACGACCGATTTTGGTACTCTCTCAATTTTTGGTATTACGGAACAATGTTTATTAATATTAATTGATTCTTTAGATTTTGGTACTCTCTCAATTTTTGGTATTACGGAACGAACAAGCTAAACGTGAAGCTGATATAGCTATTTTGGTACTCTCTCAATTTTTGGTATTACGGAACATCAAAGGAATTTCAGATGTGGTTATGGAGATTTTGGTACTCTCTCAATTTTTGGTATTACGGAACACAGACTAGCTGCATCCGATGCACCATTAGATTTTGGTACTCTCTCAATTTTTGGTATTACGGAACATGTTCGGTATCGAAGCTGCAGATGCCTCAATTTTGGTACTCTCTCAATTTTTGGTATTACGGAACTAATAGTCGCTGTCGATTACTCCCACGCTGATTTTGGTACTCTCTCAATTTTTGGTATTACGGAACCGTTAATACAAGACGAGATATGCTGTTCTCATTTTGGTACTCTCTCAATTTTTGGTATTACGGAACAATGATTATTGATATTAATTGATTCTTTAGATTTTGGTACTCTCTCAATTTTTGGTATTACGGAACAGAATGAGGAATCAAAGACGGAAGTGGCTTATTTTGGTACTCTCTCAATTTTTGGTATTACGGAACGACTAAAAGAAGCATTCGCTGATCACGAATATTTTGGTACTCTCTCAATTTTTGGTATTACGGAACATTATTATATTAGACACTGGCGAACTAGTTATTTTGGTACTCTCTCAATTTTTGGTATTACGGAACTCTTTTCCAATTACTTGTATCGGCTCGTCGATTTTGGTACTCTCTCAATTTTTGGTATTACGGAACAGTCCACCTTGTGAGTCTTGGTCGCTTGCTATTTTGGTACTCTCTCAATTTTTGGTATTACGGAACGCCGAAACTAGTTTAGTAACTCCAATGGCTATTTTGGTACTCTCTCAATTTTTGGTATTACGGAACACATGCAGATAATTGCTGACGACACGACCGATTTTGGTACTCTCTCAATTTTTGGTATTACGGAACGAAACAGGCGGGTTTGCTGAAACAGCACTTATTTTGGTACTCTCTCAATTTTTGGTATTACGGAACGCTTAACCTCATCAAGAGATTCTTGCATATATTTTGGTACTCTCTCAATTTTTGGTATTACGGAACACGCTATGTTGAAGAAAAGAACTTCAGCGAATTTTGGTACTCTCTCAATTTTTGGTATTACGGAACTCAATACAGGAAAGTCTATTTTAGTCATTAATTTTGGTACTCTCTCAATTTTTGGTATTACGGAACAAGATATCTGAGAGATTGTTGCACCGCATTATTTTGGTACTCTCTCAATTTTTGGTATTACGGAACAAAAAGATGTCTCCCTTTGGCATCCTATCTATTTTGGTACTCTCTCAATTTTTGGTATTACGGAACTAACCGGATCTATGGCGCAACGCTCCTATTATTTTGGTACTCTCTCAATTTTTGGTATTACGGAACAATCACTATTGGAGGCAGACCGGGAACTGGATTTTGGTACTCTCTCAATTTTTGGTATTACGGAACCCAATGGGCGTTGGATATATACAGCGACCTATTTTGGTACTCTCTCAATTTTTGGTATTACGGAACTAAAAGGAGTGGTGATAGTTGAGTATCGATATTTTGGTACTCTCTCAATTTTTGGTATTACGGAACATTTCAGACTAGACTACAAGGCTCTTGCAAATTTTGGTACTCTCTCAATTTTTGGTATTACGGAACACTTAAACTACCTCCTCGAATGCCGTGCCGATTTTGGTACTCTCTCAATTTTTGGTATTACGGAACAAAGACCCCCACCGATTAAGGTGAGGGTGTATTTTGGTACTCTCTCAATTTTTGGTATTACGGAACGTCTGCTCAATCTTAGCCCCATCCTTAAGTATTTTGGTACTCTCTCAATTTTTGGTATTACGGAACCTAAAGCAATCGAACGCAATGACTTTTACAATTTTGGTACTCTCTCAATTTTTGGTATTACGGAACAATGGAGAATCGTACTTAAAGAAAGTTTATATTTTGGTACTCTCTCAATTTTTGGTATTACGGAACCTAAAGAGGAAATCATGAGATATACAGTAGATTTTGGTACTCTCTCAATTTTTGGTATTACGGAACCAAAAGCAATCGAACGCAATGACTTTTACAATTTTGGTACTCTCTCAATTTTTGGTATTACGGAACTGGGAGAAGCTACTCAATCGAGTAAATGGGATTTTGGTACTCTCTCAATTTTTGGTATTACGGAACTTCCATTTCCTCTGTTATGTCTTCTGAATATTTTGGTACTCTCTCAATTTTTGGTATTACGGAACTCGACGATGTAAAAATTAATAGGCACTCTTATTTTGGTACTCTCTCAATTTTTGGTATTACGGAACAAAGACCCCCACCAATTAAGATGAGGGTGTATTTTGGTACTCTCTCAATTTTTGGTATTACGGAACTAAACAAAGAAGTGGAGGTAGATGAATCATATTTTGGTACTCTCTCAATTTTTGGTATTACGGAACTAAAGGATTGGCAACCTCGTGGCAGAACATATTTTGGTACTCTCTCAATTTTTGGTATTACGGAACTTCACATTCGCTGCGTTCAACGTTCCCGCTATTTTGGTACTCTCTCAATTTTTGGTATTACGGAACAATACGCTTGTCGCTGCGATAGTCCAGCAAATTTTGGTACTCTCTCAATTTTTGGTATTACGGAACCCAGACAACTTACAGATTGCGTACATCCCAATTTTGGTACTCTCTCAATTTTTGGTATTACGGAACAGTATCCGCCTGTATGAATCTCCATACTCTATTTTGGTACTCTCTCAATTTTTGGTATTACGGAACATTGAAAGTAGAAAACTACGCAGACATTCCATTTTGGTACTCTCTCAATTTTTGGTATTACGGAACAACTATTAAAGGAGAATGATTAAACATGGCATTTTGGTACTCTCTCAATTTTTGGTATTACGGAACTCACGAACAAAACAAAGTTTATCAAGCGTAATTTTGGTACTCTCTCAATTTTTGGTATTACGGAACGGAATTTGGGTGTATCTATTAGTTCAGGGATTTTGGTACTCTCTCAATTTTTGGTATTACGGAACAGCACCCCATATATCTTCCGTTACCCAATCATTTTGGTACTCTCTCAATTTTTGGTATTACGGAACAAATAGCGGTAACTTTTAACGGTTGCCGCTATTTTGGTACT
Source organism: Alkalibacterium iburiense (assembly GCF_039521845.1). Taxonomy (NCBI): domain Bacteria; kingdom Bacillati; phylum Bacillota; class Bacilli; order Lactobacillales; family Carnobacteriaceae; genus Alkalibacterium; species Alkalibacterium iburiense. Next base: position 10,796 of record NZ_BAAACW010000020.1, on the reverse strand, counting down.
CTCTCAATTTTTGGTATTACGGAACGTAAGTGTATTTGCCTAAATCTACTTTTAAATTTTGGTACTCTCTCAATTTTTGGTATTACGGAACATGTTTTTAATGTTTAATTGTTGCACTTTGATTTTGGTACTCTCTCAATTTTTGGTATTACGGAACACAAAAAGAACAGTCGGTCAATGTGTACGGATTTTGGTACTCTCTCAATTTTTGGTATTACGGAACGGAACTTTCACTGTGTCTACCGGTTCAATCATTTTGGTACTCTCTCAATTTTTGGTATTACGGAACTAGATGAAGGAAACAGGGACAATTGGCTAAATTTTGGTACTCTCTCAATTTTTGGTATTACGGAACTTCATGAATGAAACAATCTCACTTTTTGCTATTTTGGTACTCTCTCAATTTTTGGTATTACGGAACACTTAATAAATGCGATTGCTTTGAAATCTATTTTGGTACTCTCTCAATTTTTGGTATTACGGAACCTTGTTCCAACCCACGTTCTTTCCACACAAATTTTGATACTCTCTCAATTTTTGGTATTACGGAACTTAACAATCATAATGCACAGGTTGAACCTTATTTTGGTACTCTCTCAATTTTTGGTATTACGGAACAAGTTTCGATAATCATTACTTTTTTCATTTATTTTGGTACTCTCTCAATTTTTGGTATTACGGAACAAGCGTGTATACAAACGTAGACGGTTACGGATTTTGGTACTCTCTCAATTTTTGGTATTACGGAACAGAGAATACTAAACCATGCTTCTCCTACTAATTTTGGTACTCTCTCAATTTTTGGTATTACGGAACCTTTCCATCTCTAAGTCGGATGTGCCCGCATTTTGGTACTCTCTCAATTTTTGGTATTACGGAACGACAGAAAGGTGGGGTAGATGATGGACATTATTTTGGTACTCTCTCAATTTTTGGTATTACGGAACCATCTTTGAACGTAGACGAATCAGTTATAGATTTTGGTACTCTCTCAATTTTTGGTATTACGGAACTAGATGATTATGAACGTGGATTGGACTTGTATTTTGGTACTCTCTCAATTTTTGGTATTACGGAACAGTTAAAACATTTAGTAGTCTAGATGAATTATTTTGGTACTCTACCAACCTTTGGATTACAGAAAGTAAATTTATGAAGAATTACTTCTACGGTTATTTTGTACTCTCTCAATTTTAGGTAGTATTTTACATTCATTACGAATAGACCTCTCTATTATAAAGTTATAGAAAGGTCTATTTGTGTTTTTTTCTTTTAAGATAAGCTCCAGTAGCAAGTTTAAAGTTGAATGAAATACTATAGCACTATGATGCTATTATGATAATTCATGTATAACTGGTATCTTGATACTTGTATCATCATGTTTGTTTCTTACATTTTATTTTTCAAATCCTCTATCATCTCATCTAAAAGAGCTTCTTGGTAACCAGGCAGTTTCCTTTCCAACATCACGTTACTAACCTCTGTCAACAAAGGGTGATTAAAATTACTTAATTGATTTAAGCGAGCTTCAGATATTGTATCATTATCAGAAATTGAATTATGATAGGAAGATTTATCCATTTTCCAAAGTTTTACGTTCTCAGGATACCGATTTAATAAACGATAAGCCATACCTATCCCCTCTGGATCCAAATCACTCGCGTAATGCAATATGTGATCTGATTCAACGAGCAAATCGAAGACTTTCCAAGCTGCTAACTTAAATTGTCCGTGTGTGCATATTAAAGGAGCATTAGGGACTTCTTCCAGTAAGCTTGAAAAGACACCAGAATTTTCAACTACCCACACTTCTTTTCTCGAATTATTTGAATGTAAAGACTGCACATGAAATAATTCTCTGATTGGAATATTCAGCACACTGTTGGAATCACTTGCTGCTTGCCACAGTTTGTCTTTATCAGATTCTGTTTCAGCAAGCAGATTAACTACTGTCACATAATTTGTTATATCATCTCTTAAGATATTAAAGGAAAATAGCAATTCACTTATTTCCTCGCTTGAGCTTGGAACAAGCATTTTTTCTCCTAACTTGAAGGTTAACAAATGTATCAATAGTCTACCTAAGACTTCATTTCGATCAAAAGCGTGTGGGTTTGATGTTATATGCTGGGCAAATACTGGTAAGCGCACTGGTTTATCAGGTAACGAATCAATGGATTTATTCAAATGAATGGTATAGGTTTCAAATTGTTCAAAAGAACCATCAATCAGGCGATGAATCCAGTGTGCATCAGCTGGATTACTTTCAATGTAAGCTAACCAATCTCTAATTAAATGAAACTTGTTTTTCAAATCATTAAAGTACTTGTTTTTCTGATGTAATTTATTTTCTCGCTGTTCACTATTAGATATAAGTGGCTGATTGAAATAAACTTCCAGTAAATCCTTTAAGTCAATTTCACCAAAACGATACAAGGTTAACTGCTTTTCGAATTGTAATAGGGTCAATTTGTTTTTTTCAACTAACTGATCTAAACGCATCCCCATAAATTCTGCAAGAACTGCCATCTCTTCATGGGTAAAGGCTTTAAGCGAAACAGATCCGGCTACTCGTCCTAAGGATTCATACTTTTTTTTGAATTCTAAAAATAGTTTCTGATAAACAGAGTCGGATTTGAAATACTTTACTGCTTCCTTCAACTGCTTTTTATCCTTCTTCATTCGTCAACAACGTCCTTTTCTTTCCATCCCAATTGTAGCGAATAACAGCAACATGATCTGCATTTTGTGGTCTAAAGAGTTCACTAATTGCTAGTTCAGAAACTGTTTCATAATCTCCCCATAGAGCTTGCGAGTTCATAATGTAATTGAATCCCAGTTCTTCTACGACTTCAAACAAGTCAGCTATATTTTGGTCATCCACCCCTGCAAATGCCTCATCTAGAGAAATAATATAAGGAGCGTGCTCCCCTGCCTCTAAATAACGAGAATAAGTAGCTATAAAGAGCGGAATATACATTGCTCTTGCTTTTTCTCCCCCACTAAATTTATTGAACTGATTGTCAGTCAGTGGGCGTTTTCTCTCATCCCCTGTACGCTGGAAACTTAGTTCAAATGAAAACCAGTGTCTATAATCTAAGACTTGTTTTAACACTTGAAGCAAGGTCTGCATTTCAGTCGAGTCATCCATCATAGCTTTCGCACGGTCAATTTTTTTACGGAAGTGTGTGGTCACACTGTCAATATCTTCATCTTTCAGTAAACGAGGATTTTGACGTAGCAAGGCAACTAAATCTTTTGTATCCAATTCTTCTTCAGTATCTGCCGTTCGTGGTTTCCATTTTATAGAGAAATGCAGACCACTAGAATCATTTCTAGAGTCCATTAAGTTTTTCATTTCTTCAACCCAATGTTCGGCTCGCCCAATTCTAGCTCTTAGTTTGTTTCCAACAGAGTGGAAAAGTATTTCTTCATATAACTGCTTGTCCTGATCATCTAAGAACACTTTTTGGCGGTCACGTTCCTGATTTAAATCAGCTTCTACTTTAAAAGGACTTACTTTTTTCTCTGTGTGAGTCATTTCAATCAAGTCTCTTGAACGGACACTTTTCCATTTATCAATGTATGACTGATAGAAACTCGTAGAATTATCAGTCATCCAATCCGGGATGTCAGTATGAATCGTACGCTGCAAAGGACTGTACCGCATTAAATAATCTTGCTGATCGTTTCTAACGCGAGATAATCGTGCAATTAATTGAGAAGTGTCTTGATTCAATGAATGGCCAAATTCATTGATAACTGCTTTGGCTTTTTCCTCATTATTAGAATAGTCTAAATCAAACGTGTAAAAACCTCTTTTGTACTCCACTTCAAAGGAATCATTCCATGCTGTCTTCAACTGTTCCCAAAAAACCAAGCGCTCCTCTATAGAGCTGAGTTCTTGTTTAGCATGATGCAGGTCTCTCTTGCTTGCGGAACGTTCTTCTCTTTTCGATCCTATCATTTCGTTTAAACGCTGTATCTTGTTACGGACCTCTTCAATCTCTTTTTGAATGTCCAGTAAGCCTTCTTGTTCCATTTGTTCTTTAATGTGTTCAATATCTTTAGTTAAATGGCTAATGCTGGCCTCGCTGACATTGCTGTCTCCTTTTAGCTAGAGGATATCTTCTTCTAACTCTTCCAATCGTTCGATTGTAACGTCTTTTTGTTGGCATGCATTTAAATAAAGCCCATGTTCTCGACGTAACTCACTCAATTCTTTTTCATAGGCCCGCATATCTCTCATTGCTTGAAGATAAGTAGATAAGTCTAACTTTAGAGAGAGGTCTCTCGTTTCCTTATCTAGAGTGACTTTCAATTGACGCGCCCGACTGTCAATCTGTTTCAATTCTTCAGATAAAATAGTGACTCGGTCATTTAATTGAGCTACGTTAAATCGAATTCTTTCTAAGTTTTTAAAAGCTTCAGACAAGTCAGTATCTTTTGGGAAGTGCTCAAATTGGTCTTTAGCCGTCTTCATAGCTTGTTTAACATTTTCAATGAACTGGTCAATTTCATTTAATTTCTCTTCTTCTGCTAGAATGAGACTTTCTATACGGATGATATTTTCTTCTCGATACCGTTTACGTGCCGCTTTACCAATAAATCTTACAGACTCAATAGGAACAGCATGACCTTTCATTAAACCAACAGAATACGTTCCTTCTTCTGAAATAGAGAGAACTTGATTGTCAGACTCATCTATCACTATACTTCTTAAGACTTCATCCACTACTTCATTTGAAATAGCCGCCTCATTATCTAGATCAGGTTTTAATATATCCGCAAGTGTGTAAGCCATCAATTGAGGATTTGGTTTCAGGATGCGGTCATGTTGAACGGATACATCTTTCTCCGTAATCAACGCGTCTAGTAAGCCCGTTTCCAGTAAAGCCGATTCGATCCGTAATTTCGTTTCCTCACTAATCCAATCATGAAATTCAACCACACTGTATAATGGATGAGCATTCATACCACTGCTTTTTAATATTTGTCGTGATTCTTTTGTCAAAGGATGAGTATCTGGGTCAGGATCTTTTTTGTTTTTCCATTCTGCCAACTCTTTTTCTAATTGTTTGATAGCTTCTATTGTGTGTTTCTTTTCTGTCTCCAGTTCAGCCCGTTCACGGTTTTTAGCTGACTCTATATGAGAAAGAACCTCTCGAATCGGTTCGCGTATCTGATCGTAACCAGTGTCTTCGTAAAGAGTATCAATAGATTGAGAGATTTTTTGAATCGTCTGGTCAGGAATAACAAACTGATCGGCTTCTCTCATCCAATTATGAATAGCATTCAACTGATTCTTCTTTTCTTCATTAAACCATGTCGACCAGTCTTGTTCCTGATGTCTTAAGCCATCTAGTTCTTGTTTGACCTTCCCTAAATCTCTTTCTTTTTCTCCATATTTTTCTCTTAAAGCATTCAGGTCTCGCAACTCTTCTGAAATGTCTTCTAAAAGAGTAAGATAACGAGTCACTTGTGATTCCCAAGCAGAAAATGAGAAAGCCGTCCCTTTATTAGCACGAAAATCTTCTTCATGAATCGCATGCGTCCCCTCAAAAGAAGCTTCTGTCGCATCCATTTCTAGCTCTTCTAATAAGTCTTTCATTTTTTCTTCTTTTTTAGAAATGGCTATTTCCGTTTGTTCCAGAGCCTCTCGATGAGAGTATTCATTTTTACGTGTAGAAGCTAAACGATTTTGTATTTTATTTAACTGGTCTGTTTCTTTTCTTAACGCTTCCCTTTTTTCTTTGTATTCATTTTCTAAGTTCCAGACATTATGTTGTCTTAACCGATCCAATTGCTTTTGAAATACGCTGACATCTATGGTATCTTCATTAATTTCTTTTTCTAAGCGAGCCATCAACTCTTCTAGAGACTGAACCTCTTTATTTTTTGAATCAAAGTGATTTTTTTCCTTATTTAACTCATCAACTGTCTGACTATAGCCTTTCGCCTGATCGAGCAACACTTTTTTATTATAGGTGGTATAGACGCGATTCAGTTCAGATAGGGCCTGACTTTCAAGATCTAGTTGTTCCAGCTGCTGTTTGGTCTGATCCATTTGTTCGATTGTATCTGAGAGATGTCTTAAATCTTCATCTGTTAAAGGAGGCAGCGCTTCTTCTAAAATTTCATAAATTACGGTTGGTTTAAAATCCTTGGATAACTTAGGACTGCGCAGTTGAATCAACAGTTTAATTAAATCCTCGTACTCTCCCATAGTGTCGTAATCGAAAATATATTGGTTTACTAAGTTAGCATAATCCTGCCTTGAGTCAACCACATGTCCACCATTTTTTAATCGATTACGTAACTGTATTTTTGACAAGGGGATTTTGACTTGTTTTCCGTCGTGGATGTCATCCGTATATAAAGAAAAATCATGGCCGATTCTTCTATTATCCGTTATCAAAAAGCCCCAGAATTTTAATGGCTTTGTTCTTCTGGCATGGAGACCTATCCCAATCGTTATGTACTGATTTGTTTCTTTTCGTTTAAATTCCATATAAAGATAACCCGTGCGTTCGTCAATACCAGAGACCTCTTTTTCACCAAGCAAATAATCTTCCATTCGTCTCGCTCTCGAGTTGAAGGGATCTAGTCTCTCCGGACGAGTAGAGCCATCCAGTAGAACCGGTAAAAAACTTTGCATCGTGACTGATTTACCTGAGCCGTTATTTCCTCTTAACAGCAGTTTTCCTCCTGAAAAATCAAAGGTTTCATCCTCATAGTACCAATAGTTAAATAAGCCAGCACGGTTGATTTGCCATTTATTTCCAATTGTTTTCATTTAATCATCCTCCTTTTCAAAATCTTTCGGGTATGTTCCAATCATACGCGCCACTGAAGGCAATAAAACAATTAACCCTGTCTCTTCTTCTACTTTTACAAAAGACCAGTCTATCATATGGTCAAGAGCATCATCAGCTATTTTTTTCAGTCCGCTTTTTTCTCGGTATTCTATACTCCATCCCGCTTGATACTCTCTTCTAACTTGTTCAACCAGCTGTTCAAATTGGGCACGTGTCAAACGGGCTTCTCCAAATGGGTTGCGTTCGAAGTTTTCTAAATGACGATTGATATAAGCGTGTATATGAAGCGTGATATTAGAGAGGGCTTTTCTGTCGGGAAAGGATTCATACTGTTGCTTTTGCTCTGGTAAGGTCAACATGGCTGTGTTTTTTGTTACTTCCATTTCAAAAGGGGTATGCTCTTCAATGTCTTCTCTCACTCGGTTTCGATACCGTCTAATATAATCAAAGTCCTGATCCTCTTCATTTTCTCGATACATAACAGGTTCCAGTAATAACTTTCTGTAGGCTCTTTTTCGTCTGGAATCCTCTTGGTTTCTTTCCCAGTCCATGTTTAAAATATCTTCTACGGTCTGGCATTCTTTCAGTGACCGAATATGGTTACGCATGAAGTAACGTGAATAGATGGTTGCTTGATACAAAACTTCTTGTTCTTGAGAATGAGAAAATTCCTCTACACCACCAGCATAGCTATCAATTTCTTTAATACAGTCCAACTCCACGAGCTTTTTCAACACACGAACCAGTGATTGTCGGTGCTGGTAATTCGTCCAATCTAAGGGGTATAAACCAGGATAGAGTTCTTCTATTTCAGTCGCTATTTCAGAAAGTAAGAACTGATCATCGACAGCATGTGTTTCTAAAAAAGCTAGTCCACACGTGAAAAGCACATAATCTCGTGATGTTTGAAAATCTAAGATACCCATCCACCTTTTTGGATTAACAGGAACTTTTTCCATTTTGATAAAATCTTTTTGAACTATCAAGGCATACCCAAGTTTTTCACTAATGTATTGTTTTAAAGCTCTCTCATTTTCACGAATTAACTGATAATCCTTTGGGTCTTTTTCTCGCAGAATCCAAAAGTTTTCAAATAAAAGAGTCAACGCTTCTTGTTGATTGCTGTTAAAGCCTGTTTCAAGCATTAATTTTTCCTCCTTCGTCTTTCACAATTTCAAACGACACATTAGGCATATCTAAATCACCGTCGTCTGAGTGTAAAACAATACGGTCGGGATGCCGTATCACTTTTATTCGCATGCCGAAGTCTGTTTGAATCGTCTGTTCTTCTTGCCCCATTGCCTTTCCAATCCACGATAAAAAAATTTGCCGCACACTGGGTTCAATCTTTTCAATGGTTTCTAAATCAATGCGCTGATTTTTAATATAATGGTCAATCCACTCACGTTCTTGTTTCTTTACTTTCAAAAATTGTTGCCTTGCTTCCTGACGTTTTTCAGATCGGTCGATAACTGCACCTGGACTAGTTTTCTCACGATAGGCACGTATCATCGGTTTGGTTTGATGAATGACGGGACTTAAATCCCATGTATCCGTATAAATGTCATCTGATGGGTATTGAGTCATATAGTAATGGCGCGTATGGCTCACTCCAAAAGCTGCCGCAAACAATTCGTGAGCCTGGTCAACATCCTCACATTCATTAAACCAGTTTGACAGATAAATGTAATCTTCCCGGCGGCTTCTGAAGTTCTGATGGCGTTCACCCATGCGTTGGACAACCTGAGTAATTTTTCGAATGGCTTCAGTTGTCCGTTCCAGAAGCATCTCTGACTCACTGACTCCAAAGGATTGATTCCCTATAAACCAGGACTGAATCGCTTCCCATTTACCTGAATATTCTTCAAAAGGTTTAGATACTTCTGTTACGTCTACCTCTTCAAAGCGTGCTTGAGATTTGTGTCGCCATACCTGTTCAAAGAAATGAACCATTTTAGCAGCGGAGAGATCCTTTAGCAATTCTGTTATTTGTTCAGACGTGGACTGCATCGCCCGTATAAATTCCCTTAAGTATTTAGTGAACTGATCTTTGTAATTTAAAAACGCTTCTGTCTTCATGCGTTCTTCTACTTCTTTACTGTTTATGTAAGCAATATAATCTGATGTGTTTTTGGCGATTTGGCGGAAGTAAGTCTGAATATCTTCCCAAAGTTGACTTGTTTCTTCGTCAGTCACTATTTTATTTTGAAAAACAATGTCTTCCACTTCTTGAAGCAGGTGATACAAGCGGGTAAACTGAGTTCTCTCCAATGCTCCTCCAAAGGATTCTTCTTTGTTTTCTATTTCAATCAGCATACGTTCGAACTCAATCGTATAAGGAGATGGCTGATAACGGAATCGTTTCTTCTTATACTCTTCAATTGTTTTCGAATGACCAATTTCTTGAGTCGGTTTCAGATTCCCCCACTTAACGAGCTGGTCTAAATCTTGATGGAGTGTATCTTCTTCGTAGTCAGCAAACCCTTCTTGTTCTTTTAAATAGGTATACACTTCTTCAGGAAACATAAACTCACGCATGCGTTCGTGTTGGATATAAAAATAGCGCAAAATCATTCGGTACCGTACATGATTTTCCGCTGTTAGATAAGATGCTTCTTTTATTTTTCTGAGAGACATTCAAAACCGTCCTTTAACGCGTTATTTCCTTTAGTTTAGCATATTTAATAGGATGGAGAAAGCGTGTCCTTAGACATTTTAGTAATCGTACATTTAGTGATTAAAATCCTCTAGTAGAAAAATTAAATGAACGTTAACATAATTTTGTTTCATTATAATCACTAGAAGAGTATAATAGGAGTATAAAGAGAAAGGAGTATGAATTATGACTACTAAGAAGAAAAAAATTCAAGTTAATATTGAAAGAGACTTAGCTAAAGAAGTGGATGAAGTTTTAGACTCGTTGGGTATGAATCCTACGGTATTAATAACAGCCTTATACAAAAGAGTAGCTGCAAAAGGGGAGATTCCATTTGACCTTAGTCTGACTGAAAAAGAGAAAAGTATAATAGAATTACAAAAAGCAGTTGAACTTATTCCCACTGAAGAATTTAACACCTCTGAAGAATTTTTAAAATGGTTAGACGAAGCATGAAGCCAGCAGATCTTGTAGTTGTATTTATAGAGTTTACTGATTCGTCCAATGGCAAAGTGAGACCAGCTATTGTAATAAAAAAATTAGATGATACACTAGTCTGTTTTAGAGTAACAAGTCAATTTCAGAATAAATCACTATTAATAAAAGAACATTACTATGAAATTAAAGACTGGAAATTTGCGGGATTAAAAAAGAAGTCATGGATCGATATAGGTTCTGTAGCCAAAATCATTTTAGCCGATACTTCATATAAAAAAATAGGAACTCTATCATTATCAGATATCGAAGGGTTAAAAAATTTTATAGAAAATTATTATGGTTATATTTTGGGCTGAATTATTTGAATAACCAAAAAAGAAGCAATGCTATTTACTAGCAACGCTTCATTTTATAGTATAGGACCATGATATTAGTCTTCTAAATAATTTGGGTTCTACGTCAAATAACGTTGGTGGAGAATAATAATCTTTTTTATTGAAATATTTTAGATAAGTTCTATGGCTCGCTTTAAGCGGCCATAGAACTTGTTTTTATTTGTATTCTATCCTTATGGTTTGGTCTTGGTTTTAAATTAAAATGCAGGATGATGCGATTTTTATAGTTGTTAAAGTTCCTGTAGCCATAGGCTACGCGGTTTAAGACCTTTATTTTATTATTCATTCCCTCTATTCTTCCGTTCGTGTACGGGAAGGTAAAGGTATTTTTGATATGAGGTAAGTGCTTTTTCAATGTCTTGATACTTGTTTTCATATAAGAAGAGAGGCCATTAGAGTAAGCTTGAGTGACTAGCTTATCAAGACCTTCGTAATCATTCTCGCCTACGGTTTTTATAATCGCTTGATAGACGTCGTAAGTTTCTTTTA